>JABMQV010000425.1 GCA_013203065.1 Desulfobacteraceae bacterium
GGCCGGGGTATCCAGGACGTCTGTTAAGGATATCCTCGCCCGAGCGAACATGGGAAAGTTGGACAATGCAGTCAGGCATGTTGTTGAACATCACGGCCGGTTCTGGAAGAATTTGAAGATCTGAAAACCTGCCCCGATCGATGGTTCCGCGATAGGATAACCAAGGAAAAAGAGATGAAGCAGATTGCAGAGGGCGTTTTTTTTATCCAGGGTCAGGATGAGATGATACCCGATTCCCATGTATACGTGCTTGGCCGGCCTTCTGCCGGAGACCTTAGCCTCATAGATGCCGGGCTTATGGGAAAGGGAACCTACAAGATCCAGTCTATCCAGAAATTGGGCATCGACCTGTCCCATATCAAGAGGGTGATCATGACCCACACCCATCTGGATCACATCGGCTGCCTCCCCGAGATCCAGAAAGAAATTCCACATGCCGAACTCTGGGTGCACACAAAGGAGGCCGAACCTCTGGAACAGGGTGATGACAGGTGCGTCTATGGCATGGAGATGTTTAAGAGCATGTGTCAGGCACAATACGGGCTCGAACCAGACTCATTTATTTTTGGAGGTGGATACCTTGCTGCCGGGTCACAATAGAATCGTTGAAGGTCTCCCGGCGGGTTATATCCAAAAAACGGCTGAGCAGTGGGCACCCTATCTCAGGTGAAAACAACCCCATTGCAGCAAACGAAAGGGGGTACCTTGTGCCAGAAAAGACCGACAAGAATTTGGCTTATGCCTTTGCGGCCGAGTCAAAGGCCTCTGCCCGCAACACGGCCTTTGCCCAAAAGGCCGAGCGTGAGGGCTATTCCCAGATAGCCCGTCTATTTCGGGCTGTGGCAGACGCCGAATCGGTCCATGCCCGTAAATATCTCATGTTGATGAGGGGAAAGATCGGATCCACTGAGGAAAACCTTGAGACCGCTTTCGAAAACGAGATTAAGGCCAACGCGGAGGAATACCCAAAGCTGATAGCAGAGGCGTCAGAGGAGGGTGTAACCGCTGCCGAGAGGGCCTTCTCTCAATCCCGGGATGTGGAAGACCGGCATGCGGAGCTTTACAAAAGCGCCATGAACAACATGCTGGCGGATCGTGAGACAGACTACCACGTGTGCCAGGCATGCGGTTATGTGAGTGAAGGTGATCCGCCCGAAAAATGTCCTGTGTGCGGTGCGGTTAAGGGTAAATTTAAACAAACTCTTTAAGTTATCCGTGCCCCCAGATCATCAGCAAGCTCGACAGAAGAGGCCACTCTGAATAACGGATACAGCGGGTTTCGACGATAGACATCCAGGGTATTATTGTGAATCTCTTCCGAGAAGGCCGCGGCGCAATCTTCTAATAAGACGGCCTTCAAATCGAAGCAGATCGCATCAAGCGCAGAGGTCAGGACACAAAAATTGGTCGCAATCCCTCCCACTGCACAGAGGGTGACCTCCCTCTCCTTCAGCCATTGATCCAGTCCGGTCCCAAAAAAGGCCGAGAATCTGGGCTTGGGAAGCCATAGGTCCTCTCCTTTACGATCAAGTTCATCAATGACCTCTGCCCCTGATGTTCCTGCCAGCGAGTGGGGCTTCATACGCCCCTTGAATATAAAATCCTCTTTGTGAAAGGCATCCGTCGAAAAGACTATTGGCCAACCCTGCCCCCTGAACTTCTTGATCAGTTCGTTCAGGGGGTCGATGATTCGTTTTGCAAATTGGGTAATGGGCAGGTTTTTTTCTTCTTCGAAATTGTCTTTAACCATGTCGATGATCAATAGGGCCGGTCTTTCTGAAACCTCATTCTCCATCTCTTATCCTCTTTATTCGATCAATAATCAGTTCTGCAGCTCTTTCTATTTGTTCCGAGGTATTACTCCTTCCCACGGTCAGCCTGAGGGCCCCCATCCCGATTTCAGGTGGAACCCTCATTGCTTCAAGGACACTGGAAAGATTGACCTCCTTTTCATGGCAGGCGGCTCCTGTGGAGGCCATGATGCCGGGCAGGCCTTCAAGGATCTTCGCCCCCGCAATCCCAGGAACTGAAAAGTTTAGCGTATTGGGCAGACGCCTTTGTGGATGGCCATTTAGCACAAGACCTTCAACCTCATCAAACAGGAGGTCTTGCAAACGGTTCCTCAAGATCTCCATTTTCCCTTCATCATCCTTGAGCCTCTCTCTTGCCACCCGACAGGCCGCACCAAGACCCGCTGCAAGGATAACGTTCTCTGTTCCAGCCCGTCGCCCGCTCTCCTGGGATGCCCCATGAATGAGGGGGGTAAGGTTTTGTCCGTTGCGGATGAAGAGGGCCCCAATCCCCTTGGGCCCGTAAAGCTTGTGGCCTGCCACGGTCAAGAAGTCCACACCAAGTTCCTTCACGTCCACGCCTATCTTCCCCACGGCCTGGGCTGCGTCTGTGTGAACCGCGACCCCATAATTTCTGGCTGCCCTGGAAATCTCTCTTATTGGCTGGAGTGTGCCCGTCTCATTGTTGGCCAGCATGATGCTGATCAATGTGGTCTCTGGCAAAATGGCCTTCCCGACATCAACAGGGTCGACGAGACCGAAGCGGTCCACCGGGAGAATCGTCACATTTACCCCCAGTTCCATCAAGAATTGGGCCGGTTTTAGGATAGCGGGGTGTTCCACTGAAGATGTGATGACATGGAACCTCTCCGGGCGCTTGAAATCGATGAGACCTTTAAAGACCATGTTGTTGGATTCGCTCCCCCCGGAGGTGAAAATCACTTCCCGAGGCTCGGATCCTATAAGAGATGCCACCTCCTCCCTGGCCCGATCAACCCCGGCTTTGGCCCTTTCTCCCAGGGAATAGCCACTGGAGGGGTTGCCAAATTCGTCTTCGAGGTATGGCATCACTGCCCTTACCACCTCCGGGTCCATGGGAGTGGTAGCATTGTGATCCAAATAAATTGCTGAGCCTTCCGTCTTGGCCATTCCGCACCCCTATTTTTTTGGCTCCGTTATAACTCGGCAGGATTTGTAGAACAAATTTTGCCAATTGACAACCAATTACATTTAGTGGTAGATCTACGCCCACAAAAATTTCCGGGGAAAGAGGTGGCCCGGAAGAATATCGACCTGCTTCAACTACCCCTAATCACCATGAAAAAGGAGATAGCCAATGGCAGGAAAAAATGACGGCAAGCTTATTCGCTGGTTCAATGAGATCGGAATAGAAGACGTCCCCATAGTGGGAGGGAAAAACGCGTCACTGGGTGAAATGTACCGGAATTTGGAGAGCAAAGGGATCCAGGTCCCCAATGGCTTTGCCATCACCGCTGAGGCCTACCGTTACTTTTTGGACTACGCCGAGATTGGAGATGAAATCCAAAAAATCCTGGCAGACCTGGATACCAGCGATCTGAACAACCTCATGAGAAAAGGGAGGCATATCCGCGAAATCATTAAAGATGCGGCGTTCCCTCCCGACCTCTCCGAGGCCATCTGTAAGGCATACGATCAACTGGCGGCCGAGTTTGGTCAACAGGGTCTCGACAACCTGGATGTGGCGATCCGGTCGTCGGCAACGGCAGAAGACCTGCCCGATGCCTCATTTGCCGGTCAACAAGATACCTTCCTGAACATCCAGGGAGAAAGAAGCGTCCTTGGCGCCTGTCGCAGGTGTTTTGCCAGCCTCTTTACAAACCGGGCCATTTCTTATCGCCATGATAAGGGGTTCGGTCAGTTTGACGTGGCCCTTTCCATAGCTGTTCAGAAAATGGTCCGCAGTGACCACGCCTATTCCGGGGTTATCTTCTCCATCGATACGGAGACCGGATTCAAAGACGTGGTCTTTATTACTGCCGCTTATGGCCTGGGAGAAAACGTGGTTCAGGGCGCGGTCAACCCGGACGAATATTTTGTCTTTAAACCAACCCTTAAAATGGGGAAACGGGCCATCATCGGTCACAAGGTGGGTGACAGGGAAATAAAGATGGTCTATTCCGTCGAAGACAATGCCACTGTAAGGAATGTGGCTACCACCCTTGAAGAAAGACTGCGTTACGTCTTGGAGGACGACGAAATCCTCAAGCTGGCTCAGTGGTCCTGCATTATTCAGGATCACTACGGCAAGCCCATGGACATTGAATGGGCCAAGGACGGAGATGGTGTCAATGCCGGTACCGGTGAGCTTTTTATTGTACAGGCAAGACCCGAAACCATTCACTCCCAGAAAACCACAAGCACCTATGAAAACTACAAGCTACTTGAGAAAGGAAAGGTGCTCACCACCGGGACCGCTGTGGGTACAAAGGTGGGTCAAGGGTTGGCAAATGTGATTCATTCGGCACTCGACATGCAGAAGTTCCGACCGGATCAGGTACTGGTCACAAACATGACCGACCCTGACTGGGAACCTGTCATGAAGATCGCCTCAGCCATTGTAACCAACAAGGGCGGACGTACCTGCCACGCAGCCATCGTGTCAAGAGAACTCGGTGTCCCCTGTGTCATAGGGGCGGGAAACGCAGACGAGATGATAAAGGCCTTCCAGGAGGTTACCGTTTCCTGCTGCGAGGGAGAAACCGGCTACGTTTATGAAGGGCTGTTGAAGGTTGAGGTTGACCGGATTGATATTAAGGATGTCCCAAAGACACGGACCCGTATCATGATGAATGTGGGGATGCCCGAAAAGGCATTTGCTCAGAGTATGATTCCCAATGAGGGTGTTGGTCTGGCACGGGAGGAGTTTATTATCAATTCACACATCGGCATACATCCCCTGGCACTGCTCGACTATGAGAAGCTCAGGGTAAAGGCAAAGGAAGATCAAAAGATAGCGGGCGTCGTCTACAAGATCGATCAACTCACAGCCGTCTACAGTGACAAGCGACAGTTTTTTATTGACAAGCTTGCCGAAGGGGTGGGACGGATCGGTGCGGCATTCTATCCCAATGATGTCATTGTCCGGTTGTCCGACTTCAAGACCAATGAATATGAAAATCTTCTGGGTGGATATCTCTATGAACCCGCCGAGAATAACCCCATGATTGGCTGGAGGGGGGCCTCGCGCTACTACGACAAAAAATTCATGCCCGCCTTTGAGATGGAGTGCATTGCCCTCCACAAGGTCCGCAGTGAAATGGGACTGACAAATGTCAAGGTGATGGTCCCTTTTTGCAGGACCCCGGAGGAAGGGAAAAAGGTCATCGACCTTATGGCCAAATTCGGCCTGGTTCAGGGAGAAGATGGGCTCGAAATTTACGTCATGTGTGAAATCCCAAGCAACGTGATTTGCGCCGATCAGTTTGCCGATATATTTGATGGATTTTCCATAGGCACCAATGACCTCACTCAGCTTGCCCTTGGTCTTGATCGTGATTCGGACCTGGTCGCCCATATCTATGATGAAAGGAATGATGCCGTAAAGAGGCTGGTGGCCCAGGTGATTGAAGTGGCAAAAAAAAGAGGAAAAAAGATAGGGATTTGCGGCCAAGCCCCCAGCGATTTCCCCGATTTTGCCGATTTTCTGGTGGAGTGCGGCATCGATTCAATAAGCCTTATTCCGGATACGGTTATCAAGACCCGGCTTGCCATTGCAGAAAAGGAAAAAGAGCTGGGTATTTCAGTGGAGAAATAGGGAAACATGGATACAGTGAGAATCCTGGGAACGGGCTCATATGTTCCCCCAAAGGTTTTGACAAATTTTGATTTACAGGAAATGGGCCTGGAAACGACGGATGAATGGATTGTTCAACGCACGGGCGTAAGCCAGAGAAGGATTGCAGACCCTGATGTGAGCACCTCAGACTTGGGCTATGAGGCGTCCCTAAAGGCACTTGAAGCAGCTGGTTTAACCGCCAAGGACCTGGACCTTATCCTGGTGGCCACCATCACCCCGGACACGTGCTGTCCTGCGGCTGCCAATTGGCTTCAGGCCAGCCTGGGCGCCCCGCAGGCCGTTACCTTTGATGTTGCCGCGGCCTGCTCCGGTTTTATATTCGCCCTAAACGTGGCGGAGCAGTATTTAAAGACCGGGGCATCAAAACTCATACTTGTGGTGGCCGCCGAGGTTATGACCCGCACCCTGGACTGGACTGATCGAAGCTCTTGTATACTATGGGGGGATGGCGCAGGGGCTGCCGTATTGGCCCTGGGCCATGAAGGTCCGGAGATCCTGTCAACCCATTTACATACAGATGGAGCTAAGGGTCAAGACCTCTTGCTTCCCGGCGGCGGGTCCAAAACGACTCCAATCTCCCATGAAAGCGTCGACAAGAAGCTTCATACTCTCCAGTTAATTGAAGCCAATTCCAGCTTTCGGGTGGCCGTCAGGCACTTCATTAATTGTATCAAAGAGGCTGCAAGATTTAACCATATCGCTGTTGAGGATATTGACTGGTTTATCCCCCACCAGGCAAACCTTCGCATGTTCCAATCAATGGCCAAGAGCCTAAAGGTCTCAATGGAGAGATTTTATGTCACCCTAAACAAGTACGGAAACATCTCTTCTGCTTCCTGCGCCATCGCTCTCGATGAGGCGGTTCGGGATGGGAGTATAAAGAAAAATGATTTGGTCTGCCTTCCGGTTTTTGGGGGTGGGCTTACTTGGGGTAGCGCGCTTATCCGGTGGTAACTGATTTCACCAGGAGTCTGAGTTCCGATGGAGCAAATGGTTCTCAAAAAGCTGCAAGACATGAAGATCGGGTTCGAAACCCGATCCGAGGCCCTCTCCGACTCGCTCCCCACTCTCGTCATGATCCACGGGGCAGGGGGATGCTCACAGGTGTGGCAGAATCAGACGCGCCTTCTGAAGGATTCGGTCAACGCCTTGGCCCTGGACCTGCCGGGGCACGGGAAAACAGAGGCCCCGGCAAAGAACACCGTGGAAGCGTGTGCCCACTGGTTGTCCGAGGTCCTCAACGCCCTATTTGAGAAACCCGTTTTCTTGATGGGCCATTCCTTTGGCGGCGCCATCGTGCAGCAGACCGCGCTCCTCTATCCGGACCTCTTCCGCGGTGTGATCCTTGTTGGCTCAGGACCTCGCCTAAAGGTTGCCCCGGTGTTTTTGGAAGGCCTTTTGAACGATTTTGAAAAGACCGTTGATTCTATCGTGGCGTTCGCCTATGCCCCTGGCGCCGATGGGTCAATGATCAGAGAAGGCGCCAGACTGATGAAAGAGGCAGGTTCGGAGGTTGTCCATGGCGATTTTTTGGCCTGTGACCGATTTGATCTCCGAAATGAGGTGGATAAAATCCAGCACCCTTGCCTTATTATTTGCGGGGATCAGGACAAATTGACTCCCATATCACTCTCTGAGTCACTCAACAAATCTATTGGGGGGAGCCGACTCGAGATCATTCCATCTGCAGGACACACGGTCATGATAGAGAAATATGAGGACCTAAACGACTGCGTAATGGATTTTCTTGAAACAGCGAAATAGAGCGCTGCCTCACGCGGCTCCGCCTCCTGGCCCCTATAACCCCAAAACAAACAGACCCAGCCATGTCCGGCAATCCGGTAGGACCAGGAGTTCACCGCGATTTTCTCTCTTTGACAACCATTATCCTTTGGTTGTATATTTCCAAAAGATGGCATCCTTTTTTCCAAATTGTTAACTCTCAGCGTCAGAAATTTGAGTGGCTCAAATGCTTTTCACCGAAATGATAGACCACCTGAGAAAGGTCGGGGTAGATACCCTATACACCTTTGTGAATTGGCGCGATTGGAGCCTCCTGCAGTTCTTCGATTCAATGGGGTTTACCAGGGGGGACATGATTAATCTGGAACTGAAGATTTAGCATTCCAATCCCCGGACAAGAACCCTACCAGCGGGACCCCTAAGTTGAAGATACTACTTGTTTACCCCTATTGTCTTGATAAGAGACTTCATGAGGAGGATGTAAGCGTCCCCCCCATTGGGGTCTATTTTGTAGGCGCTCTCCTGAGGGAAAATCATTACGACGCGGCGATATTAAACTGGCAGGCTATCAATAAGACGCCCGAAAGGATCAAAGAGGTTTTTTTGGAAAAGGCCCCTGATGTGATCGGGTTCTCAGTGCTTCATGCAAACCGGTGGGGTGCCATAGAGATTGCGCGAATTGCCAAGCAGGTCAATCCCAGTGTCAAGATCGTATTTGGCGGTATGGGGGCCACCTTTTTGTGGAACCACTTTCTTGACAATTTCGATGAGATAGATTTCATCGTTCTGGGTGAAGGAGAATACGCTTTTTTGAATCTGGTAAGATTGATTGAAAAGGGGAATTATGGGGACATGAAAAAAGTCAAGGGGATCGCCTTCAGGGAAAACGGGATGCCCACCAGGACAGGCGATGCAGAACCAATCCGCGATCTCGACAGTCTCCCCATACCTGCCAAATACTTTGACTACCATCACCTCTCTTCAGCAAGGGGATGCCCAGAGAACTGCACCTTTTGCGGGTCACCTCAATTCTGGGGACGAAAAGTCAGGTTTCATTCTCCGGAGTACTTTGTGGACCAACTGGAACTCCTTTATAAGAAGGGCATCAATTTTTTTTACTTCTCGGATGATACCTTTACCATACGAAAAGACCACGTCATCGAAATCTGTAAACAAATCATCGAAAGAGGCCTGAGAATCTCCTGGGTGGCAATTTCTGGGGTCAAACATGTGAATGAAGAGCGTTTATCCTGGATGCGAAGGGCCGGGTGCATTCAGATCAGTTATGGGGTGGAGAGCGGCTCTAAGACAATAAGGAATGTCCTCAATAAAAGCATCGAAACCGAACAGATAAGGAGGGCCTTTGACCTAACCACAAAATACGGAATCCTGGCCCGTGCCTATTTTATCTATGGTGCCCCGGGTGAATGCCAGGCAACCATTCAAGAGACCATAGATCTGATCCATGCGATCAAACCCCTCAGCGCCATCTTCTACATCCTTGACATATTTCCGGGTACAGCACTCTATTCCGATCTGAAGGAGAAAGCCCATATTTCAGATGACATTTGGCTAAGACAAATAGAAGACATCATGTATTTCGAAACCGACCCCAATTTGTCGCAGGAATTGATCTTGGGCTTTGGCGCGACCCTGAGGCGGGAATACCACAAGAATCTACCAGGCTTTGTCGATGAAATTGAACTCCTGGACAGCAAAGAATTCTATAAAATGCATTCTGATTTTCTGTCAAGGCTTGGCATGACCTTTAGCCATGGTGACTATGCCGGGGTCGATGCCATTGAGGAGAAAGAGAGGGCTGCTGAAAAGCTATATGAGAAAGCACTGGGATATTACCCTAACCATAGGGCCTATCTGGGACTGGGAATAATAAAACAAAAAAACGGCGCCAACAATGAATCCATCAGGATACTAACAAAAAGTGTTGAGAAATTCCCTGACAGCGAGCCGTTAAATATTTGTTTAGGGATAAGCTATATGAATCTGAGAGACTATGAGAGGGCTCTTTCGTGCTTTCTCAAGTTTAAGGGCTTAAGAAAGGTGGACCAATACATCGCAGAGTGCTACAAAGGCATTGAGAGATCATGAAAGGGGGGTATATAAATGGTGGAATCTCCGCAATTCAATTATAAAAGGGAATTTAAGAATGTTCTAATCAGAACGATGGATGGCTCAACGCTTTCAGGGAAAGTGAATATTGGTATCAAAGAGAGAGTATCTGACCTGTTTACAAAGAGCGAGAGCCCCTTCGTGATTTTGTTCGATGCGGGATACAAGGACACCCAGGGAAAGGTATTCATAGTGAACAAGAACAACATCTTGTGGGTTGAACCGGAGGAATAACTAAGCAAATAATGCCTTTGCTGTTTCTTGATATTATTATTGACAATTGGATATGTTTGGTTATAATTGGCATCAAACAAATAGGGTATTCTAACTGCACCCACACAATTGCCCTTGACCGTTTACTGACGCCACCCGTCTTTGGGGTGGATCGAGAGGGAGGAATAGGGAGGTTAGAGAATTTGTTCGAATTTAACTTCAGAGCTGATAGGTGGTTTTATGGCGATCGATCTTAGGAAAATCGACCCTAATCTGAGCTACCCTTTACGCCAGGTCGCTGAATTTCTAGATATCTCCTATGGCACTGTGCTTAAGTTAAAAAACGATGCTAATTTAAGACCAATCAAAGTAGGAAAGAAGTATTATATACAGGGTAGAGATATACTTGATTATGTCCGTAGAGACTAGATCTACCGAACTAAAGCAAGAACCACAATTTGGCCTAACTTTTTACGGATTCACTCAGAATAAATCAAAGTCCCTATCTTACCTGGCTGGTAACTGGGAACAGGGTTTTTAAATGTATTTGGAATATTGGGGTTTCAAAAAATTCCCGTTTGATAATGTGCCTGACCCTGACTTCTTTTATCTGTCCAAACCACACGAAGAGGGTCTCACGCGGCTGGTATATGCTGTTGAGAGGAGAAAAGGGTGTGCACTGCTGTCGGGGGAACCCGGCTCTGGTAAGACTATTCTGAGCAAGGTGTTTCTCCAGAGAATACCAGCGCAGAAGTTTGATATTGCTGTGATATCGAATCCGTGCGTCGATACAACGGAGTTCCTTCAGGATGTCTTGTATAAGCTCCACTTCAACGACGTCCCAAGTACCAAGGTCGAGATTCTTCAGGTCTTGAATAAAAAGCTGACTGAGAACATGAATAATGACCTGGAGACACTCCTGATAGTTGACGAGGCCCAGTTACTGACCGTGGCCACACTGGAAGAGATCAGGCTTCTCCTTAACTTTCAGCTATCCAACCGTTTCATGCTCACAATTTTTTTGATGGGCCAACCGGAGATACTTGATCAAATCAAGAAGATCAAACAATTAGAGCAAAGGATAGCCATCAAGTATTTCTTGAGACCATTTAACTTTGAAGAAACGGCCAAATATATCCTATTCCGGGAGAAAAAGGCCGGCGGTACCAAAAATGTCTTCACCAAACAGGCCATTGAACTGGTGTTCAAGCACGCAAACGGTGTCCCCAGAATGATCAACAACCTGTGCGACCTTGCTCTCCTGGTGGGTTCCGGTGAAAAAAGAGA
>JABMQV010000426.1 GCA_013203065.1 Desulfobacteraceae bacterium
GCATTCAAGGCCGTATCGGATGGGAAAGAGGTGGCCTTTTTGGTCCCCACCACCGTCCTGGCCGAACAGCACTACGAGACCTTCAAGAAGAGGCTTTCCCCTTATTCTATCCGTGTGGATATACTCAGCCGTTTCAAGACAAAGGCGGAGCAAGCAGAGATTGTGGGAAGATTGAGATCGGGAAAAATCGATGTCTTAATCGGTACGCACCGGATGATTCAAAAGGATGTCAAATTCGGGGACCTGGGGCTCTTGATCATTGACGAAGAGCAGCGTTTTGGCGTCAATCAAAAGGAAAAAATAAAGGAATATCGTTCCCTGGTGGATGTTTTGGCCATAACAGCCACCCCTATTCCAAGGACTTTTCACATGTCCATGATGGGGGTTCGGGATCTGAGTATTATTGAAACGCCCCCCCAGGACAGGCACGCAATCGAAACCTATCTTTCCCCCCATGATGAATCGCTCATCACCCGGGCTATAGAGTTTGAGCTGGATAGGAACGGTCAGATCTTTTTTGTCCACAACAGGGTCCGAACCATCGACCATGTAGCCGATCAACTAAAACAATTGGTTCCCCGGGGACGCTTCGCCACGGCCCATGGCCAGATGAAGGCAAGAGAACTGGAAGAGACCATGATGCGCTTCCTCCGGAAAGAGGTGGATGTGCTGGTCTGCACGGCAATTATTGAGTCAGGGCTTGATATCCCGTCGGCCAACACCATCATTATCAACAACGCGGATCGTTTTGGATTGGCCCAGATATATCAGCTGAGGGGCCGGGTCGGGAGGGCAAAGGAAAAGGCTTATGCGTACCTGCTTATCGGGAAAGGATCGGTCCTTACAAAAGATGCTGAGAAAAGGTTAAAGGCCCTGATGGATTTTACGCATCTGGGTGCCGGTCTTCATCTGGCAATGCATGACCTTAAGATAAGGGGTGGCGGCAACATCCTCGGATTTTCTCAATCGGGGCATATCTCAGCGGTGGGTTACGAACTCTATCTCAAATTAATAGAGAGGTCCGTGGCCGAACTCAAGGGCGAGGAATGGCACGAGGATATAAATCCTGAAATCAATATGGACATACCTGCGTTTTTACCGGGAGATTATGTGCTTGACACCGATGTTAGGCTGAATCTGTACCGCAGGCTTTCCAGTCTCCTCGAAGAATCAGAACTGGAAGAACTGGCGGAAGAAATCCGTGACCGGTTTGGTCCTCCGCCCCAGGAGGTGCAAAATCTCCTTGGCCTGATGGCGATCCGGCTTCTCCTAAAAGGCGTGGGGGTCAGCAGGTTGGATGTGGGAAGCAAGGGGTTCACATTGACCTTTCCAGAAAACGGGGGTAAGGATAAGGAGGGGTTGATCCGGACGGTAACCGGGAAGCCGCACAGATATCAGTTCCTGAACCAAAACAGGCTCAAGATCAATGTCCCGATGTCCTTATCCCCGGAAGACATCCCCCGGATAGAAAAAGAGATCAAGGTCCTTTCCACTCACTAGGAAAACAAAGAATTCAACCAAAGGAGAAGGAACCTATGTTAAATAACAAGAAGATTGGCGTAATCGGGACAGGAAATATGGGGAGGGCCTTGATTGGCGGACTCATCAATTCGGGATCATCGGTTTCGGAAAACATTGTTTGTTCAGATATCAAGGAAGGAAAAGTCAAAGGGATTGAAGAGGAATTTGGGGTCGCTACACGTGACAACAACTCCGACGTGGCCAGGGAATCTGAAATTATCATTTACGCGGTCAAACCCCAGATCATGGCCCCTGTGCTAAAGGAAACCGGTGACTGTCTGGACATGTCCAAGGTCATAATCTCCATTGCCGCGGGGGTCCCTCTTGCCGCCATAGAATCGTGCCTGGGAAAGGAACTGAGGGTCATTCGGGTCATGCCCAATGTGCCAGCCCTGATCATGGAGGGGGCATCAGCCGTTGCGGCCGGCAGGAATGCCCTTGCCGAGGACCTTACCCTGGCCAAGGCAATTTTTGATTCTGTTGGGAAGAGCGTCATTATTGAAGAAGAACTCATGGATGCTGTAACGGGTTTGAGCGGAAGCGGTCCTGCCTATATTTTTCTCATCATCGACGCCCTTTCAGATGCCGGGGTAAAGATGGGGCTTGCAAGGGAGGATTCCCTCTTTCTCTCGGCGCAAACGGTTTTAGGCGCCGCCAAACTGCTGATGGAGACCGGAGAGCACCCGGGAAAGCTCAAGGACAGTGTCACCTCGCCCGGCGGAACAGCCATCGCCGGGCTTCATACCCTGGAAGGGGGCGGGCTCCGGACAACCCTTATCAATGCCGTGGAAGCTGCCACGACACGATCAAAGGAGCTTGGAGAGATCATGATAAGGAAATTTTCTTAGGATGTGTAAGGCGGGTAGGTCCTGTCCAAGATAAACGTCGATTGTCGACACTTAGCACTTGACAAGACTTTTTGTGCCTGCTAAGCGTGAATCTTCTTTGAGTGGCTTTTCTCTGTTTGTTTTCAGTATTGAACTGCTAGACAACTCTTTATCCCCAGCCATGACAGTAACCATGATACCCGTAGGGCTCCTGAAGTCTTACTGCAAAGATATCCTGAGTACCGATGAAAAGGTCATAGTCGACGGAAAGGAAGGAAAAACCCTGGGAGCTGTCTGCTACGAGCTGGGGATCCCGGGCAATCTGATTTCTCTCTTTGTGGTGAATGGCAGACGCGAGTCAAAAAACTATGTCCTGCAACCAGATGACGAAGTGAGGTGTGTGTCCCTTCTAGGGGGGGGATAGAAACAAATTTTTTCTACACGTACTTAAGTGAAGGGACAAGACGAGTCTTGAAATACGGCGTAACCGGAAAAATTCTGCGAGTGGATTTGACCGACCAGACCCATACTGTCGAAAGGCCTGATGAAAAGTTCTATCGAACCTATTACGGCGGCAGCGCCCTGGCCTGTTATTATCTGCTGAATGAACTCCCCCCACGAGTCGACCCACTGGCCCCCCAGAATTTGCTAATATTTGCATCGGGCCCGTTAGTGGGAAGCGGGATTCCGGGGGCGAACCGATATTCGGTTGCCGCCATTTCACCCCTTACGGGGGTTTACGGCGAAGCAGAGGCCGGGGGCTGGTGGTCACCCGAACTCAAGAGGGCCGGCTATGACGCTGTTTTGTTAACAGGCAGGGCTGAAAGACCGGTTTATCTGTGGATCAATGATGGGGGAGTCGAAATAAGGGATGCCGGAAAATGTTGGGGAACGGGGACCGGTGAAACCGAAGAGATCATAAGGAACGAGGTG
The DNA here is from genome assembly GCA_013203065.1 of Desulfobacteraceae bacterium. Next base: position 3,282 of record JABMQV010000426.1, read on the forward strand.
GGCGAAAACAGAGCACGGATTGCCTCCATCGGACCTGCCGGTGAAAACATGGTTCGCTTTGCCTGTGTCGTCAACAACCTAAAGCACACCAACGGCAGATCCGGCATGGGTGCGGTTATGGGGTCAAAGAATCTGAAAGCTATAGCTGTTAGAGGGCACCGGTCCGTCCCGGTCAAGGACCCGGGCACCCTGAAGGGTATAATAAAATGGTATGCGGAAAACTTCATGGACCACCCCATCGAACGGGTTTTGCATGACGGCGGAACCATTGGATGGGATGTTACTGAACTGGACGAGGCAGGTATCCTGCCCACACGGAATTTCCGCAGCGGCAGTTTCGACAAAGCAAGTGATATATGCGGAGAGACATTTCACAAGAAATACTTTGTTGAGGCGGGGAGCTGCCACGGTTGCATGGTTCGATGCAAGCGGGTTGCAAGATCCGACGGTCCTTACAAAGTGGACCCTTCCTATGGCGGTCCGGAATATGAGACGGCCGCTGCGTTCGGCTCCCTCTGTGAAATATCCAACCTGGAAGCAATCTGTAAGGCCCATGAGCTGTGCAACACTTACACTCTAGACTCAATCTCTACGGGCGTGACCATTGCCTTTGCAATGGAGTGCTTTGAAAACGGTCTGCTGACTACGGCTGAAACCGATGGATTGGAACTCCAATTTGGGAACGAAAAAGCCATGATCGAATGTATCCATAAGATTGCCAGGAGAGAGGGGATTGGTGATCTGTTGGCTGAGGGATCATTGCGGATGGCGCAAAAGATCGGTAAAGGGGCAGAGAGATTTGCCATGCAAGTCAAAGGCCAGGAAATGGCCATGCACGAACCCCGAGGTAAAGGGAGTCTGGCTCTGGCTTACGCGCTCTCCTCCACCGGCGCCAACCACACCGAAGGCCCCCACGACTACCTCTTCCAGGAAGGCGCACTGGGAGTTGAGGATCTGCCGGAACTGGGCATCCTTGAGCCCATACCCGCGATTGGTCTGGGACCGGACAAGGTGCGTCAGTTTACCTACTTTCAGTTCATCTGGAACGTTTTCAACACCCTCGGCCTCTGCATCTTTACGGCCGGGCCCGGTAAACTACTCAAGATGAACCAGGTTGCCGAATCGATAAAGGCAGCCACGGGTTGGGATACCACCCTTTGGGAGATCATGAAGCTGGCCGAGCGAACAGTAAATATCAAACGTGCGGTGTCTGTCAGGCAAGGAGTTTCACGAAAAGATGATCGCCTGCCGGATCGATTCTTTGAGCCTTTGGAGGGTGGTCTCCTCAAGGGAACTGCCCTTGATCGAGAAGAATTTGAAAAGGCGCTCGATCTTTATTACGACATGCACGGCTGGGATAGAAAGATTGGTATCCCTATCCCAGGAAAACTTGTGGAACTTGGCCTTGGATGGGTTAACAGGCTGCTTGAACAAGAATAGAGAAAGGAGACGCCGGCACTTTAGGGCTGCCAACCCTTTGATGATGAAAAATTGGCCGGAAATGAAGAACGTCATTGACCATTAAGATTTAGGAGGTACGATCATGAAAAAGAGCTTTTTTTTGTTTTTTTTCCTAGCGCTTTTGATGGGATTTTCACCTGCTGCCGACGCAGCCCAAGAAGTTGAGGTCGCGTTGCTGTATCCATTGTCCGGCGCACTGACGGAGGCCGGAAAACGCATGAAGTCTGTCTATGAAGTTGCGGCAGAGGTCATCAACGGTTCCTATGACATCCCGGGTGTCCCCTACTCCAAGACAAAAGGGATTCCGGGTCTCGGCGGGGCCAAAATAAAACTCTCCTTCTACGATACCCAGGGCTCGCCCGAGGTAGGCAAGGCGGAAACAGAGCGCATCCTGCAGAAAGGCACGGCCAAGCTTATCATAGGCGCCTATCAGAGTTCGGTCAGCAAGCCAACAAGCTCTGTGGCGGAAAGGCATAAGTTCCCATATCTCTGCGGTGTTTCATCATCTGCCGCATTGACCGAGCGGGGGCTCAAATATTTCTTCCGGGTAGCCCCCACAGATTTCCATGACTCCAGGATGTTCTTCAACTTTCTGGACGACATGAGGGCAAAGGGCAAGAAGGTCGAACGGATTGCCATGGTTTACGAAAAGACAGAGTTTGGCATCCACGCAATGAAGGAGGTCAAGCAGAGAATCAAAGAGCAAGGCGGAAAATATAAGTTGGTGGCTGATATCCCTTATGCATTCAAGTCCACCGATGTAAATGCGGAAGTTCTTAAGATTAAAGCCGCAAAACCAGATGTAATCATCCAGGCCACCCTTTTCAGTGAAATGACCCTTTTTGCCAAGACCTATGCAAACCTGGGAGTGACCGGCAATGCAAACCTGTCCTTCTGTGGAGGGTATCAAAATCCCAAGTTTGCCAGTCAACTGGGAAAGACTGCTGACAGGTATATGGGCTCTTGCACCTTCGCTGCGGATTTCATCCGAAAGAAGGAGCAGCTCAAGATCATCAACGATATGTACAAGGCCAAGACCGGCATGAACCTTGACGGAATCAGCATGGAAGGATTCACAACCCTCTTTGTGGCAGCCGATGCCTTCAGCCGCGCAAAGGCCACGGATCCCGAATCGGTCCGAAATGCCCTCGCAACCACGGAGCTGGAGATTACCACCATGCCTGGCAAGGGTGTGAAATTTAACAAGAACGGCCAGAATATCTGGATCGACTCCACCATGAGCCAGATTCAGAACGACCAATACAAGGTGGTTTGGCCAAAAGAGTGGGCCACCACGACTATGGAGTGGCCCTGGAAAAAGTAACCGCCTCTAGGCCCGAAGACGCTCCCTGTGAGCTTCCACAGTGGAGCGTCCCGTTTTCATTTCTGATTTAATATCCCCGAAAGAGAGGATAGCAGTGGATGCCACCATATTTATTCAACTAATCATCAGCGGGTTGTTGATCGGGCTGGTCTTTTCCCTCATTGCCGTTGGCCTGACGCTGATATGGGGCGTCATGGATATCTTGAATTTCGCCCACGGCGACCTGCTGATGATTGCCATGTTCAGCTCATTCCTCATGTTTGCCAACCTGGGGATCGATCCGCTTTTTTCGTTACCCATGATCGTGATCCTTCTTTTTTTTATCGGCATTTTGATCTTTAGGCTGGTGATAAGGCCGGTTCTCGGCCATCCGGGCCTCATTGCCCTTCTGGCCACCTTCGGTCTGAGCATTTTCATCCGAAATGTGGTCCTACTTTTCCTGGGGCCCGATTTCCGTGTGATTAACCAGTCGATCCTGGCAGGGAAGACGATTTCGTTCTTGGGGTTGCATTTGAGCCTTCCTCAGACGGCTTCAGCCATCGGGTGTGTCTTGGTCACCTATATAATTTATCTGTTCCTTTCCAAATCTAAATTTGGCCGGGCTCTCAGGGCAACAGCCCTTGACAAAGATACGGCCTTGCTCATGGGAATAAACACCAACCGTGTATTTGCCCTGACCTTCGGACTCGGTGCGGCATGTGTCGGCGTTGCTGGAGGATTTCTGGTCAATTTTTACTATGTCTTTCCCGAAGTCGGCCTCAATTTTGTGGTTCTCTGTTTCGTCATAGTGGCCTTGGGCGGTTTCGGAAACATCGGCGGAGCGTTTCTCGCCGGCATCCTTGTCGGGCTGGTGGAAAACATTGGCGGTTTTTTTGTTGGCCCGGAATTTAAATACACGTTGGTCTTCATCTTATATCTCATCGTCACTGCCGTGAGGCCAAAGGGGTTGTTTGGCTGGTAACCCCAAGAAAAATTGGTGTCTGAACAAATACGAATAACACAAGCCTAACCTTGACTGACAGATCAAATGATTTGAGAGAAGGGGGCAATGCAAAAGGATAGGAATTTTTTCATTACTTTTTTGTGCGTCTTGGTTGTTATGGCGGTTGCTCCACTGATGATCCATGACACGCACTTTCAGCATCTGCTCATTATGCTTTTACTCTATGCGACGCTGAGCCAGGCATGGAACCTGATCGGGGGCTATGCCGGCCAGGTTTCTTTTGGTCATGCCGTTTTTTTCGGCATCGGCAGTTACGCTGCCATGGCTCCTCTGATACACTGGGGGCTGACGCCGTGGGCGGGAATGCTGGTCGGCGGAATTGTTGCCATGCTCTTCTCTGTAATCATCGGGGTCCCGGTTTTCCGCCTCAAGGGACATTATTTTGCCATCTCCACGTTTGCCGTGGCCGAGGTTGTCAGGGAGCTTTTTTCCAACTGGGACTGGGTTGATGGTGCCATAGGTTTGGATGCCCCGGTTCTCGATCCGGGCTGGTACAATTTCATGTTTTACAAGACCAAACTTCCTTACCTTTTTACGGCGCTCGCATTTTTTTTCATCATAATGCTTTTGACCTTTCGCATGGAGCGAAGCCGGATGGGATATTACTTCCGGGCTATTAAACAGCGGCCCGAGGCAGCAGAGGCCATGGGTGTCCACATAACCAAGTATAAACAATACGCGTTCATGATCAGCGCCTTCTTCACTGCCATTTGTGGCTCGGTTTATGGCCAGTATGTATTGCACATTGAGCCGCACACCGTTTTATCTCTGGATATCTCCATCAAAATTGTATTGATTACCGCACTGGGTGGGGCCGGGTCTCTGTGGGGCCCCTTGCTGGGCGCCACTATTATGATACCCCTTCAGGAATACAGCCGAGTGTTCCTGGGCGGTACAGGTAAAGGAATCGATCTTATTGTGCTGGGTGCCCTGATTGTCCTTGTTTGCATTTTTGAGCCCAAGGGCATAGTGGGTTTGATCAAACGGTTCAACCCCGGGGGGAGGAAGAATTAATGGCCATTTTGGAAGCAAAAAACGTCAGTATGTATTTTGGTGAACTGGCGGCGCTAAGAGATATCAACCTGTCCGTCAAGCAGGGGGAAATCCTGGGGCTGATCGGCCCCAATGGTGCGGGGAAAACGACTTTTTTTAACTGCATTACCGGTTTTCTGATCTGCACCAAGGGCGACATCTATTTCAAGGACGAAGAGATCACCCGACTTCGCCCCCACAAGGTCTGTCATATCGGCATCTGCCGGACCTTTCAAATTGTCCAGAGCTTTCATGAAATGACCGTCTTGGAAAATGTCATGATGGGTGCTTTCTGCCGTCATCCAAATGCCAAGAAATCTATGGATTTGGCCAGCGAAATATTGGAATTCACTGGTCTTGCAGATAAGAGCAGCCAAATTGCAGGCAGTTTGACACTGGCAGATCAGAAACGGATTGAACTTGCAAGGACCATTGCGACCGAACCGGAAATTATTCTTTTAGATGAAGTGATGGCCGGGCTGAATCCCACTGAAACAGAGGAAGCCATTGAATTGATCAAGAAGATCCATAAAAAAGGGCTCACCATAATTGTCGTGGAACACGTAATGGAAGTAATTATGAATATTTCCCAGAGAATTGCCGTTTTCGATTCAGGGGACCTTGTGGTTGAAGGGCCTCCGGAAAAGGTCGTTCGGGACAAGCGGGTCATACGGGCCTATTTGGGTGAGGAATATCATGCTTAAGGTAAATGGCATCTCTGTCCGCTACGACATCATTCCTGTCTTGCAGAAGGTCACCTTCTCGGTTGAAGAGGGTCAATTCGTTGCCATCGTAGGGGCCAACAGTGCAGGAAAATCAACCATATTAAAAACCATATCGGGTCTGGTGCGTCCTTTTGAGGGAGATATTGAATTTCTGAACCATAAGATTAGCGATCTTCCGGCTTATGAAATCGCCGCCCAAGGAATTTCCCACGTTCCTGAAGGGCGCAGGATTTTCGACAAACTAACGGTCAAGGAGAACCTCCTGGTAGGGGCCCACGTGCGGGATGATCAAGAGGGGGTTTTGCAAACGCTTCAGGAGATGTATTCCCTGTTTCCCCTGTTAAGGGAGAGGGAAAACCAGAAAAGCGAGACCCTCAGCGGCGGGGAGCGCCAGCAGCTTGCCATCGCCAGGGGGCTCATGTCCAAACCCCGCCTTCTGATGCTGGATGAGCCTTCCCTTGGATTAAGCCCTATCCTTTCCAACAAGGTAATCCATACCTGTGCACAGATCAGGCAGACAGGCATAACCATCCTCATGGTGGAGCAAAAGGTTACAGAGGTCCTGAAACAGGTGGACAAGGGCTATGTCCTTCAGAGGGGCAAAATTATTATGGAGGGCAAGGGTCCAGAACTTCTGGAAACCGACCTGATCCGCAAGGCCTATTTGGGCCTATAGTTTCACGGAGCACCGCGCCAATCCAATTCTATTTTTTA
>JABMQV010000427.1 GCA_013203065.1 Desulfobacteraceae bacterium
AAAGAAAGTCGTGATCCACAAAAGCCAGATCGAGCGGCTGAAGGCGCATCGGAAAACGCGCAGAGTAAGGGTCAAGAGGCCGCCGCTGAAACCCGGCGAGTATTATGATATCGCTCAAGCAACAAAATCCCTTGGGGTCACAACATCTATTATTTTTGACGCCATAGGCCGCGGCGTTATAAAGGTCGACTTCCTTGACAAGAAGAAAATCGCGATCCACGAAAGCCAAATCGAGCAGCTGAAGGTATACCGGACAACCCATAAGACAGACGCGAAGAGAAAGGCGCAGCGCGAACTTCTGGCAGCAGGGTTCAAGTATTACCGGAATCCGCCGCCCGGGGCGCCAAGGGGTAGCTCAAGACATCCGAGCCCGTTTCGCCGCGGTTGGTCTAAGGATGGCGTATATTATGGCCTGACAGCGGTTGAGGCGCTTCGTGAGTGGCAGCGAAGTACGAAATAGTCGAGAAACTGATACATTAGGCGCATGATATGGCAAATTCTCCACCAGTGCCATTCAAGGAAAACGGCGGTACAGAAGACTGATGTCTGATCACCAATTTCCTCACGTCAAGAAGGCTCTCCTTCGAGACAGTAACAATTCTTTCGGCCATTAACCACACCAATGATGTTGACTTTCCAAGGAGAGACGCCCATGACAAAATCTAATGCCCTCAAAGCAGACGTTGTTATTATCGGAGGGGGTATCACAGGAACGGCTATCGCCAGGGAACTGTCAAAATATACGGCAGAAACCATCCTGGTGGAAAAGGGAGGAGAGGTCGCGTCAGGTGCGAGTAAGGCCACTCTGGGGCACATCTACACGGGGTTGAACATGGTGGGGTCAATGGTGTTGAAAAGCGTGATGCTGCCTCCTGGAACGCCCATGACCGCAGATGCCCTTCATGATCCCACAAAACTCATGACAAAATGGTGTGATGAAGGGTTTCACGAGTGGGACCGGGGAGCGCTGGAAGAACTGGACGTAAAACACAGGTATAATCCCCTTCTGGTGCTGGCAAAAGATGACGATCATATTAAGGATTTGGAGACCTACAGTCGTCTGGGAAAAAGCGTTGGGGGTATCTATGGGGATTTCAAGAAGCTCAAGAGGGAGGAGATCCTTGCGCTTGAGCCCAATGTGAACAGGAAGGTGGTATGCGGCCTGTATGCGGAAAATCACCTTATTGACATCTTTCCCCCGGAACTTGTCATGGCGCTGGCCGAGAATGCGGTCCAAAATGGCGTTAACATCCTGTGCAATGCCGAGGTGAGGGGAATTTATCAACACGGGGCGCGTCAAGTGGTCCAGACGACGCGGGGCCCCATCAGGACAGATTTCACCATCAATGCCGCCGGCGGATGGGCAGACACAGTTGCTGATATGGCTGGCGGGCGTGATTGGGGGCTTCAATTTAATAAGACCCAGATAATTATTCTGGATCGACGTCTCAAGGGCTTGCTCAACGGAACGGTTCGCTGGCCCAACAAACCTGGACAGATTCAGCTGTTACAGGCCCGGGAAGACAATATCGTGGTAGACTGTGGAACATATGACCCAACAGACCAAGGCCCCGGAGATACCGGTACAATGGGTGAAAGTGTTAGAGTGGGAATGGCCATGGCAAAGACACTGGTCCCTGCTGTATCGGAAGATGACATCATTAGCACGTTCACGGGGGTAAGGGTATTTAACACGCGTGATCCTGGGGATCACATCATCGAGTTCTCGCCGGTGAATTCAAGGTTCCTCAACGTGGTGATCCGGTTGCCGGGGATTATTGGAGCCCTTCCCATGGCAAGGCATGCGGTGTCCATGCTTGGTGAGGCCGGTCTCGAACTTTCGAAAAAAAAGGAGTTCAATCCATACCGGAAGGCCATTCCCAGGTTCAGGGCGCTCAGCAATGAGCAACGTAACGAGCTGATCTCAAGAGACCCGGCATTCGGTCGCATTGTCTGTCGATGCGAAACAGTGACCGAAGGGGAGATCGTCGAAGCAATCCGACGGGGGGCACGTACCCTGGACGGCGTAAAATTTCGAACAAGAACAGGTATGGGGCGGTGCCAGGGAAACTTCTGCACACCAGGAATTGGGGACATACTGGCAAGAGAACTGGGACGATCCGTTGAAAGCATAACAAAAAAGGGGTGGGGATCAAACTATACCTATCCCCGGGATGCGAAAAAATAAATTTCATTTCATAAACCTGACGACAGTCAGATATGAGTGAGGCATAGCGGGAGAATCATATGGTAGAGGGGAAACAAATTCCATTGGACATCGCCGTGGTAGGGGGCGGCCCTGCAGGCATCTTTGCTTGCGTGGAACTCCTGAAGTCATCACGGCTGGCGGTTGCCCTGTTTGAAGCGGAATCAGAGTTGGGGGGGCTTCCCCGAACAAGCGATCTGTTCTGTTTCGGGCTCAGGGATATGAAACGGATCTACAGAGGGTCCGCCTATGCCCACAGACTGAATAACCTGATAAGAAATACGTCAGCCCGTGTTTATACCAATTCGACGGTTATCAACCTGGTTCCAGGGAAGCCGGGAGGGGTTCATCGGCTCGATGTGGCAACCCCACAGGGATTGCTCTCCTGCGAGAGTAAATATGTGATCCTTGCAACGGGCTGCTATGAGACCTCCAGGGCTGCCAGAATCATTCCGGGCGATCGTCCGGCCGGTGTGCTGACAACCGCTACCCTTATGGAACTGGTGAACCTTCGACACCTAAAACCTGGGACCGAGGCCCTCATCATCGGCAGCGAACACGTGTCCCTTTCCAGCGTCGTGACCCTGCGAAAAGCCGGCATATCAATTGTGGGAATGGTGGAAGAAGACCCCTGCCTTCAAACCTACCCCTTTTTTTCCAGAGCCATGAAGGCACTCTATAAATTTCCTATTTACAAAAACACGGTGGTTAACGCTATCCTGGGAGATAAGCGCGTTCAGGAAATTGAGTTGCTGTCAAAGGGAGAACCGCGGTTGTTTCGGGTAAGATGCGACACGGTCCTTCTTACGGGAAAATTCCGATCCTATTCGCCCTTGATTGATAATACCCCCATTCAACGGGATCCATTGACCTTTGGGCCGATTGTTGACCTGGACCTGATGACGTCTGTCGAGAACATTTTCTCGGCAGGGAATGTTTTGCGGGGGGCCCAGATGCATGACCTGTGTGCTCTGGAGGGGAAAAAAGTGGCGTACACCATCCTGAGAAGGCTCGAATCACGCGAGTCAGGAAATAGACATGAATCGGTGTTCATTCGATCTGAGTTCCCCATCCGGTATGTGGTTCCTCAGAAAATAAATCGCATTCAAGGGCAAGCCTCCATAGCGGGGCGCCTGTCTCCTGGTGTTTCCGTTCAAGTGGCACATACCCTGCGGCGACCTGTCCTGGAGGCGTGGTCAGGGGAGGAACTGGTGTGGAAGAAGTCGTTTTCCAGACTGATTGCCAATACCCGAATAGGGGTTCCGATTCATGCGTTTGATTGGGATAGGGTGGATGAGGAACGGGGAGTAACCCTGAAAATCAAGGGTAGGGGAACACGTCTCGAGCCAAAAGAAAATGGAGGTGCGAATGCTCTATATAGTGCCTGAACGAAAACCCTGTTCAGGCACGATTTTAGATTTTAGATTTTAGATTTTAGATTAATGGACATAATTCAAACTCACTAAAACCTCATGATTGATGTTGGGTTCGTTTTCATTTCGAGGTTTTCGTTCAGACACTAATTAG
>JABMQV010000428.1 GCA_013203065.1 Desulfobacteraceae bacterium
GGCTTGACCTTGACGAAAATTGAACATTTTTCAAAGGTCTCATGGCGTGTAGGCCAAGGGGATTGCTTTGATTATTACCCCTCCAGGAGCTCTTTCAGCTTTTCAGACATAATTGGGATCAAATCTGGTTTTTGAATAAAGGCATCAGCCCCTGCGTCCAGGATTTCTTTGGGAGGTCCATCGACCGGATACCCGCTGTAAACGATTGTCTTCAGATTCGGACGGGCTTTTTTGATGAAATGATATACCACCTTCCCGGCCATATCAGGCAACATCACATCCAGTATGGCCAAATGAATATCCCCATCAAAGGTTTCGACAAGATCGACGGCTTCAATACCGGTTGTTGCGGTCAGGACACGGTAACCTAATCTCTCTAGAGTTAACCGGATGACCTTCATAACATCCTCTTCATCCTCGATAACCAGGATCGTCTCTTCGCCCTTTATGGCGCCCCCCTTTGGTTCAGGCGCCACCTTGCCCACAATCTTTTCCTCACTTTCGATGGCAGGCAGGTATAGGCGTACCACGGTTCCCTTGCCCAGCTCAGAGTCAACCGAAATCCACCCATTATGGCTCATAACAAAGCCATGGACGGCAGCCATACCAAGCCCTCGTCCAAAGAAATGTGTGGTAAAAAAGGGGTCAAATATCCTGCTTTTTGTCTCCTCGTCCATGCCTCTCCCGTCATCTTCAATACTGAGGCACGCATAAGAACCCGGCTTGAGTTCTGGATAGTCGTTTTGAAACTCATCATCGACCTTCACATTCCTTGTAATAATCCTTATGCAACCCTGCCCATCGATTGCCTCATTTGCATTGGCCATGATGGCTGACAACGCCATCTGCATCTGAGTTCGATCAGCCTCCACATCCGAAACATCCGAAGCCAGGTTTGTCTCCACGAGGATAGAAGGATCAATGGTATGTTTGATCAGGGGTAAAGTGTCCTCTACGAAATTGCTCAATGAAACGGGCTGAGGGTTATATTTCCCTTCCCTGGCATATGCCAGTAGTTGACTGGTGAGGTGCGCCATCCGATCGGCGGAGGCCTTCATGGATGCAAGATAATCCATTGTCCTCTCGTCATGGGACAACTCCCGCTGAAGCAGGCTGGTGTGTCCGGTTATGGAGGTTAAGGCGTTGTTGAACTGGTGCGCAATCCCCCCGGCCAAAGTGCCCAACGCCTCCATCTTGTGAGCTTCCAGCAGTTTGGTCTCAAGTTTTTTTCGCTCAGAAATGTCGCGGGCCACCCCGATCCAACCCGCTGACTCCCTATCGGCACCCAACAATTTTGTCATTCTTATTTCTATGGGGACATGTTTGCCATCCCTGTCAACAAAAGCTATCTCTCTCAGGGGAAATTCTTCGTCCGACATCCCTCGATTGAAAAAATCCACGGTCGATTCTTTGAACTCAGAGGCCAGGATTCTGGTGAACTGCCTGCCGACCAAATCCCGCACCCGGTACCCGCAGATCTTTTCAAATTCATGATTTAGGTAGGCAATCCTTCCATTCGGGTCTACAATCAAGACGATATCGGCCAAGGTTTCTACAAGTGTGCGGTATTTCTCTTCACTCTCCCGCAGGGCCTCCTGTGTCTGCTTGCGCGCCGTAATATCATGAATAGTGGCAAGAATGGTTTCCTTCCCCTCAAGAACGATTCTGCTTGAATATACCTCCACATCCACCACGGAGCCATCTTTTCGAACATCTCTTAGTTCATATACCCCCTCCATTCTTTTTGGCCATTTTCTTCGACGTTCGGTAAGGACCTTCTTGTCTTCTGGATGGATAAAATCTAATATGTCATTTCCCACAACCTCATCTCTGTCCTTGAAGCCATGCAGTTCCAGCCACTTGGGATTTACTTCAATGATCTTTCCGTTTTGTGTCAGACTCTTTGCTTCCCGGGAATCTTCGAATAGGGTTCGATACCTTCCCTCGCTCTCCAACAACGCCTCCCCTGCCCTCCGATCCTTATCTATATCGCTAACAACCGTCCGAAATTGTGCGGAATCATCCGTTCTATCCCTAAAAACGGTGCTCTCGATTCGGACAAAAAATGGAAGGCCGTCTTTTTTGCGGGCTTTCAGTTCGCAAGCCTGCCTGGTCCCTGTCTCTAGGACTTTCTTTTGGTGAGAACGAAAGGTGCCTCTGGAATCTTCGGTAAGAAAACCGGGGAAAGGGCTGCCGATCAACACTTCTTTTTCCACGCCCAACATGGAAGTACCCGTGAGGTTTGTCTCAAGAATTATTCCTTTCTGATTAACCGTAAAGTATGCCACTGGGGCAAAATCGTATAAGCCATGGTATCTATCCCGTGCGATTTCAAGTTCTCCTTGAACACGCTCGAGCTTCTGGTTCTGCATCTCCAGTTCAACCTGATAGATTTTAAGGTCCTCCAGGAGATCTCGGACGTCTTGAGACGACATCCTTTTAATGACAGAAGGACTCTTATTCAATAAAACCTCAGTCTTCTTTCGCAACTTGATTGATTTCCCCCTCCCGGTCTCCTTCTTTTTCATTACCTAAACCCTCCGAGATGTTCGCCTGCCGATCTGTTTTCTCAGTACACATTCTTGGGATTGAGATAGCCAGAGATTCGATTTTCTCTGGTAGTGCGAAGAGCTTGGCATTTCAAGGAAAATGAGGTGTAAACGCACCACAAACCGCTGAATTGACGATATATGACGAATTCCCATTTTATGAGGCCCTTCGAACGTACCAATGGTCAAATTTTGGGCTTGTATGATAGCATACCCCCGAACATTTGTCTGAACGCCAGCGCAATATCGGGGTTTAGGTTCATCCGTTCGGCTTCCTGGACAGGGTGTGTAGCCCACGGGATCAATAGATAGTGATAGTAGCCGGAAACTTGGCGTCATGCCATGAATCTAACAGGAGGCCATTCTTGGAAATCCCTGGGAAGATCCGGTTGGGTGGTCACAAAACGAAAAAATTTCTGTGGCCTTCCGCTCAAAGGGGGGATTCAAAGTAACTCTTGGCAACCCGGCTGTCATGACCTTTTGGTTTTAGACCCGTAGCTTTGCGTCGCCGCCTTTCGACGGTTTTGCCATTTTGAAAGCATTTTCTTGATCTACGGATTATGATAAATCGCCTTTTGACGGATTGTCAAGATCAAATTATTTCGACCTGTGCGGTTAGTCAAGTCAGCGCAACTTTGATATCAGGTTGTTTTCACCGCAGACGCAAAGGACGCAAAGTCGTTTTTTGTTTTCCGGCCTCCCTGCCCCGTGGAATGCGAGGCCTATTCCTCTGGGGTCACCGGAAAACAATAAAAATGTAATCCTCTGCGATCTCCCTCCGGGGCGGAGGCCCGCTACGGGCCGGAGGCCGCGCGCTCTACGTCTCGAGCGAAGCGGGCGGTGAAAAGCAGCATAAGTGATTTGGATCTGCAAATAAGGGAGAGACCTTTGACAAACGTTCAATTTCGTTGGAGCTCAAGGCGCGTGAGGATTTTAC
>JABMQV010000429.1 GCA_013203065.1 Desulfobacteraceae bacterium
ATCAGAGTATGTGTTGTTGCACGCCTGAATTTATGGAAGCCGTGGTGTCATTCAGCGATCGGGGAAAAAAATGACTCAACCGTTGCCTTCCTGTTTCTCCTGAGCGAGGGAGTTGGTCCAAAATTCAAACCCTTTCCCTCCTGCTGGGCCGTTAGGGGTCGGTGGAAGGGCAAGGGTTTTTACTTGTGCAGTGCCGCTACCATTTCGTTGGTCCGTCTCAGACGTTCAGAGAGGGTCCGGATAAAGACGAGCAAGAGTCTATTGACAACGGTTGGATCACTCGATATCAGCTTATCAAAGGTGGTCTTTGTAAGCATGATGAGACGGGCCGGTGACTTGACCCTGGCCGTTGCTGAGCGTTTTTGATTGTCAAAAAGGGACATCTCTCCGAAAAATTCCCCTTGCTTGAGCGTGGCAAGTATAACGTTATTCCCACCCGGGTCCCGTCTCAATATTTCCACCTCACCGCTGATGATCACGTACATGACGTGCCCAACGATTGAGCCTTCATTAAAAAGTACGCGCCCAGATGGAAATTCGTCTACCAGGGCGGCCTTGAGGATGCGATTCAGTTCGTCATCCGATATTCCTTCGAAAAGAGGGATGTTTGCTGTTTCGACCGAAAGCTCAGGCATCAGAACCTCCTTGATGTGGCTGTGGTGGCCATGGTTCCCACTTAAGACGTCATGATCTCCGGGTAGCCTTCAGGGGTTATCGGCCATTGCGTGACATCCCCGGTTCCGGATGCCCCGACTGACCCGGGCTCGCAATACAAAAGGACGGAGAGCAGGCCCAAGCGAGCCCCGGTCTCGATCTGTGGTAGGTTGCAAAAGGAACTGTTTTTTCCAGTGAAGAATTATAGGGAGAAAGGTGATTGTGTGTCAATGTCAATTTGAACGGTGCCAGCAACTTGAGGTTTGCTGCCTTTCGATGGCCTTGCGGATTCTATAGGGAGCGCGTTTTGGTCTGACTCCTTCTGGAAAACTTGACAGTGAAAACACTGCCACCGGAGGAAAGGCATCCGGATTTTCCCGTGATAAACGGGCACCGGGTGGCGACGCCCGGACATGTGTCTCTGTCCTCGGGGATAAACTTACAGCGTGTGCTATCAAAATCGATTGAGAAATCATATCGTTCAGAAAAGATTTTGATCCTAAGCAGATCAGCACCTGACCCTCCTGCGTTAAATTCATAGGGCCTCTTGGAGGAATAAAGGTTTGTGTCCTGGGTATGAAAAAATCCTCCAAAGATCATTTTTTGGTTTTCAGGGGTGATCCCAACACCATAATCACGGAAGCCTACCCATATTTCATTGTCTGAGGTTTTCGCGCTGACCTCTATCTCTCCTTCATCAGGCGTGTTCTCGATTGCATTTCTCAGTATTCCAAGGAATACCTTTGAAAGGATATTTCTGTCCATACTTAGAACCATTCCCTTTTCAAAGTTCCTGATGATTCTAAGATTCCTTCCCCCCATGGCGGTTGTGGCTTCATTGCAGATATCATCCAGGAATTGATCGACCGGTATATCCTCCATGTGGATTTCTTCAGAGCTAAAGAGGGACTCTATGCGGTTGTAAATAAGTTCTAGAATTTCCGAGTTTTTCTCATGGCCTTCTTCCCTGAACTCTTCCACAAAACTTGCAGCATCACTGATGATATCAATTATCCTGTCCTTTTCATCCACTGACCTTTGATTAAGAATGTCATTAATCTTAAACTGGAGTTCCATCAATCTCTCCAGATTACGCTGACCTCTCTTGATGGTCTTGTCCAGTCCCGGCAGATCAACTTTTTGGACCTGACTTGAGACTCTTCCCAACACACCCGAAATCAGCGCCAGCGGGGTCTTCAACTCATGGGACAGATGGTTAATGACCCGCTCCTTGGCCTTGTCCAGGACCTTGAGTTCTTCGTAAGTTTCCTCCAACTCTTCATGAATGGTAGCATTTGCTATGGCGCTGCCCGCTTGTGCAGCAAGAATCTCAAGGATTCTTAGGTCCCTTGTGGTAAATTCCCCTGTCTTCTTATTGATGATCTCTATAACCCCCAAGATCCTCCCCTGGAATTTTATGGGGGCACAGATCATGGAACGGGTGCGAAAACCGCTTTCCTCGTCGTAGGATGGGTCCCACCTGGGGTCTTTATATACATCATTGATTATGAGCGGCTCACCTGTCTCCGCCACATGTCCTCCGATCCCCACACCGAGCGGTAATCTGACTTGTTCTTGAAAGAATTCAGATTTTTCGCCTCTCGATACCTCCCAATAGAGTTCCTTTCTTTCAGAGTCCAAAAGCATGACCGCCGTGACTTCAGGCCCGAGGATCCCCTCTGAAAGGCTCATCACCCTGTCAAGTAAGGGTTTGAGTTTGAGGCTGGAAGAGATGGTCATGCTGGCTTGAAACAGGGTATCGACAATAGAGGAAAACTGGATATCCTCCTCAATCTCCTTTGCCAGGAACACCAGGGTTTTTTTCTCGACAGATCCGGACGGTTTAACAAAAACCAATTCACCGCTATCAAGCGGAATGGTCATGATATCAGCCTGATCTTCCAAAAGGCCTTTTAGGGTCTTCTCATCTCCGGAGTCTATGACCTCATTTACGGTCTCGCCGGGGGTTTGGCGGCACCCGTAAATCAACTCCCCATATCTGAAGAACACCCCAGAACTTCCGGAAAAGCGCATGATAGCCTTTAGTTTTTGTCCGATACGGATGAGAGAAAAATATTTTTCCATGACGGTTACACAAGTATTATTC
>JABMQV010000430.1 GCA_013203065.1 Desulfobacteraceae bacterium
ACATACCGGCTTGCGGTATTTGGTGAGCCAAACCAGATGATATTTCAGATCGTAAACGGTATGGCTCGATCGACGATAGAGTTCCATACCGCAAGCTTACTAAAGTCTTCGCCTGAAGGCGAGGGTTTTTCTCCCATTCCCCGAAGGGGACAATAAAATTCTTTATGTTAAGAAAAGACACATAACAAAATAGTTGAATTAAACCGCTTCGCGCTGGTTTTGCTGATATCGGGTTTTGCTCTTTGAAAACTGAATAGCGTTTTGTTGGGGGCTGTTTTTTTGCTGCTCCTTATCCATTTGTTGTTGATTGGCCTCCCAGGACGGGACTTTCACCCGCTGGAAACGCAGCATTATGGGGACTTGGGGACGTTCTTTACAAACTATACTAATTCTCTTTTCACCTGCAAAATGGAGTGGGGGACATAAGATAATAAGTTTACAGAATAAATTGAGCATGGTAAACATTATGCATGCCAAGAAAATTACGCATAGATGCCCCAGGGGCTCTTGAGCATGTCATCGGTCAAAGCTCCGGCAACGTCGCAATCATATTCCCTGTTTCACGATTGAATATTATAATTTGATGTACGTCCCCTATATCCCATTATATTATTTTACAACCGTGAATATTGACTGTATAATATTTTTAAAAGTCAAGTGAGAAATGGGGATTATTGATGCGTTATTGTCTGGGGATAGATATCGGTTCAGCCTACTCCAAAGGCGTGCTCATGGATGACCGTGAATTACGGGCCTCCTATTATTTCCTTTCCGGCGGAGATTTTCGCCAGACGGCAGACAAGATAAAAAGAGAACTCCTATCACAGGCTGGTCTCACTTCAAAGGATATCTCCCATACGGTTGCAACAGGATACGGTTCAAAGATGGTCGTCTTTGCGGATAAGGAAATCACGGACATATCCTGTCACAGCAAGGCCATATCCACACTTTTTCCGTCGGTCAGAACCATTGTTGATTTTGGAGATCTTTACAGCAAGGCCTTCCGAATTGACGGAAAGGGGAACCTCCTTAACTTCCTATTGAGCGGCAAATGCGCAGGGGGAAGTGCAAGGGTTCTGAAGGTCATGGCCAAGGTATTTCAGGTGAATATTGAAGATTTGGGAGATCTCTCTTTTAAAGCAAAAAAGGATATCGAATTTAATACGGGATGCGCCGTATTTGCCGAGTCGGAGGTGATATCAAGGGTCGCTGAAGGGTTTGCCAAGGAAGATCTTCTCGCCGCTATTCATAAGGCCTTGAGCGCCCAATGTTACAGCCTTGCAGAGAGATTGGGGATCGAAAGGGATTTTGCCCTGACCGGTGGAGGCGCCAGAAACAAGGGGTTGATAAATGCGATGAGGGTCCTGGCCGGGATGGATGTCCAGGTGCCGGACGACCCTCACATGACAGCGGCCCTCGGCGCAGCTATACTGGCGGGTGAGGCCCTGGAGAGGCTTGATGTCACCGACTGATGCATTATCGCAGATCTCGGGCCCCATCCCCGTTTTTCCCCGAAATTTTTTCATTGACAAATGAGATATCAATGGGATAATCCTTTTTCAATCAGGAGGATAGAATGTTCGCCACACACTTATTTAGGCCCTTTATATTTAGGTACTGAACCCGGGATGGTTAGTGTGTGACGATACGAATGAGTTTGGAATTAAAAGTGGAGCACACACTCCGCTTTTTTTTTGTTTTTTTTCAGGATAGATTCATCTTTTATATTCTTGGATCCTAATCGGAAAAGGAGATTAGACAGATGAACGATAAGAAAGTCAAGGGCTTGTCAAAGGTTGAGAATTATTATCAACACTATGGCCTCAGGGCCGGGGAGCTGAATAAGGAAGGGGAAAAGGTCATCGGCTACATCTGCTCCTTTGTCCCCGTGGAAATGATCACTGCCGCCGGCTGCATTCCATTTCGGATCAGAGGGGATGTCCATGAGCCCATCACAAAGGGAGACAACCTCATGGAGACCATCGTTTGTCCCCTTGTGCGGAGTTATTTTGATCTTTGCCTCAAGGGAAGATACGACTTCCTCTCGGGCATTGTAATCCCCCATGCGTGCGACAGTATGGTCAGGGGCTACAGTGCCTGGAACTACTCACTTGATCTTCCCTATTCCTATTTCCTAAATATTCCTTCGGTGGTCAAGGAATCGTCCTTTGAATTTTTTCATGCCGAGCTCAATAATTACAGAAGGGGCCTTGAACGCTTTGTGGGGAAAGAGATCTCGGACGATGACATCGCTGAAGCGATAAAGCTCCATAATAATAACCGGGAAAAGGCGAAGGACCTATACGAATTTACGAAATCAGAGGTTCCCCTTATCTCCGGAACGGAGCTGAGGAAGGTGTTGGCCGTCGGGTTGAGCCTTCCCGTATCAGAGTCCAACCAATTGTTTGACGAGGTCCTGACGGAGGTCCAAGAGAGAGAGGCATCACCGGGAAAAAAGGGTCCGAGGCTTTTGATCGACGGCGCCTGTATAGACAACTATTCGATTATGGAGATCGTTGAAGGGCTGGGGGCCGATGTGGTCACCGATACCGTCTGCATCGGCACCAGGGATTACTGGCCTGAGGCAGATACCGGGATCGATCCCATCGAAGCCCTGGCTATACGATATTTGGATAAGATCAACTGCCCCAAGACCTATAGGGAAAACAGGGCAGGGACCTTTGGAGGCGATATTGCGGACAGGTTCGGCGACATCGGTGCCAGGGCCGAAGAGTTTAATGTAGACGGGGCGATCCTCCTTGTCTATAAATTTTGCGATCCCTTCGGTTTTGAGGTTCCGGCGAGAAAGGCATACTATGAATCCATCGAAATCCCGCTTCTCTGTCTGGAGAGCGGATATTCAGCAGGGACCATAGGACAGTTAAAAACCAGAATCCAGGCGTTTCTTGAGATGATCGGATAAGAGGAGGTTATGACAATGGCTGAAGAACAGAAAAAGAAGAAAAAGAGGAGAACCGCGACCAAGGCCGCCGCGTCTATCGGCCCCATGGTAAAGGATTTTATAGTCGGCACAAATCGCGTCCGAGCCGAAGGGAAGCAGAAGCTGGCCTTTACATTCATTGTCTGCCATCATGAAGAGATTTTGCGGGCCATGGACGTCGTTCCAATATGGACGGAGAACTTTGCCGGCATCTGCGGGGCCAAAAGAGACGCAGAACGGTTCCTGGAACGGGCGGAGTCCCTCGGTTTTTCACGTTCCCTCTGCACCTATGCATTGTGCGGCATCGGCTTTGATCAATGGAGAGAAGAACTCGGCGAGATGCCGCCGGACGCCCCCTGGGGAGGGATGGCAAGGCCCGACTTTATGATCTCGACCGGCCAGATCCTGTGCGATCCAAGGGCCAAATGGTACCAGGCCTCTCAGCAGTATATGCCCGATGTCCCCATATACAATATGGACATGCCGTACCCTCTTTATGATCGGACGACGGACCACCGTGAAGCCCTGGGGTATTACCATAAATATGTCGTTAAGGAACTGCGGGGCCTGATCGACTTCCTGGAAAAACAGACCGGGAAGAAAATGGATTATGACAAGCTCGAGGAACGGGTCGATCTGAGTGATAAGACCTGGAACCTGATCCACGAGACCTA
>JABMQV010000431.1 GCA_013203065.1 Desulfobacteraceae bacterium
AGATAAACAGGAGGGGAACGTACCCACCCTGTCTTTTGCAAAGATCGTAAGGTTATGGAAAATATGAACAGAAAGATTATACCCATTCAAACGCAACTTCTGGAATGGTATATAAAGAACCACCGGAAATTGCCATGGCGCCAAACCACCGATCCCTTCGCCATATGGGTTTCAGAGGTTATGTTGCAACAAACCCAGGTAAAGACCGTATTGTCCTATTATCGGGAATTTCTAGAACACTTCCCGGATGTAAAAAGGTTGGCAGCGACCAACCTGCAGGCTGTGCTAAAGATCTGGGAAGGTTTGGGATACTATGCCCGGGCGCGCAATTTACACAGCGCAGCCCAGGTGGTTGTTAACGAGTTCCACGGTAAAATCCCAACCAGCTGGGAAGATTTCAGGAAATTACCGGGGGTGGGAGATTCCACCGCAGCTGCGGTTTTGAGCATCGCTTTTAATCAACCTTATGCGGTGACCGATGGCAATGTAAAACGGGTGTTGGCTCGGCTGCGGCGTATCGACGCACCGGTCAATAAATCTTCATCCCACAAAATATTCCGGGATGCTGCCGGCAGATTGCTGGACAGAAAAAATCCAGCAACGTTCAACCAAGCAATCATGGAACTGGGAGCCATGGTCTGCACCCCCACTAATCCAAAGTGCGAACACTGCCCACTGCGAGCTGAGTGCCTGGCTTACCAGGCCCATGGGGTTGAGAAATATCCCAAGAAACTAAGAGCAGCTCCCCTGCCGGTGCATCATATTGCTGTTGGTGTGGTGAAAAGAAATAATCGAGTATTGATTACGCAGCGAAAACTCGATGGCCTTTTAGGCGGATTGTGGGAATTCCCCGGCGGAAAGATCGGAAAAGATGAGGCCCCGGATACGGCCTGCATCAGAGAGATCTTGGAAGAGGTAAGTCTCACCGTAAAGATCCATTCCCATCTCACCCGAGTGAAACACACCTATACTCATTTTAAGATTATCGTAGACGTCTTTTGCTGCCGACTTGTCGCAGGCAGAATAAGATTAAACGGTCCAATAGACTATCGCTGGATAAAATTGAACCAAATTGACAAATTTCCTTTTCCAAAAGCGAACCACAAATTCATCCCGCTTCTGAAAAAATGCATTTCAAATCATGAAAAAACAGATTGACCCCAGAATGCATTCCTCAGAGCATATCTTGAATTAGGCTGTGGTTACGAGTTGAATCGTGGACGTTGCAAGGACATGGTATTTGGAGAGACGACACCGATGATGACGGCAGGGATAACAGGCCATCAATGGTCTATAAAAGAACTTTTGGCCCGGCATATTGCTCTCAGCCAAGTCTGAAAATCACTGAACCCTCTATATCTTGGATTCTTCCCTTGAAGCCGAAGTTGCAAACAGAAATTGGGCTTCTTTGCGCAAGCCCTTAGGTCCGCGAGAGGTCGGTGCTTGGGTTTCACTTCCCCGGCGATGAACTAACCGCTTCGACAGTGAATTCGCTCAGATTATCGGGTAAATCACCAAATACGATCATGAAAGGGATGGATGTGCCGGGTGCCACATTCAGATTTTTTTTGTCCTTGCCAGAGCGGTTTTCCATGGCCTTGTTGATTTCCTCCATCGGGAGTTCCTTGACCGCTTCCGCCTTAAAGGTGTTGCCACCATAGGCCAACTTTTGCTTTACCACCTTGCCCTTGTCATCCAAAATTGTACCCTTCACCAGAACAAAACTCCGGCTCTTCGGATACTTGTTCCTGACCAGGCCCCTGATTACAAATAGATGTCCTGCCTTTTTGGAGTTAACAAAAGATCCCGTTACGTCCTGAAATGAGAGGAGCCTGGCACTTGCGTCGGCAACTTTCCCTTTGTCTGTCGGCTTTAGTATGGACAAAGAATCGGGAATAAGCTCGGGAGCCCAGAAAAAAATGGCGACCGCTCCTCCTACGAGCAACAGGATGACCACCAGAAAAACCGACAGAAAATGGGATTTTTTGGGTCTATCTTGATAGGGAGTTTCAGCAGGGAACTCTCTCTCCTCCGGGTAACCCGGGTGGGGCTCGGCATCGAAATCCGTAGAAGGGATATCTTTTTCGGGCAGTTCTTCTTCGTCTGGAACCTCTTCTTCAGGCTCTTCAAAAGATTCAGGGGCTTCTGCCTCTAATCCACCCAAATCTTCCAGGGAGTCTTCAAAGAGCTTGTCAAAGTCTATCTCCTGATCAGTCTTTTCAGCTGCAGGCGGTTCCTCAATTTGTTCCCGCTCACCGGGAGTCACCGGGGGCTCCTCAACGAATACCTCACCGGGAGGATATGCCTCAAAGACATGTTTACAGATGGAACATTTTACTTTTGTACCCGAACCCTTGAGCAGGGTTTCATCAATAGTGAATTTTGTACCGCACTCTTGACACTGGATAATCACGGATACACTCCTGTTGAAGAGAATCGCCGGTCAATCCACTCCTTCCATCACTCCAATGCTCTCACTGAGCTGGAAGCGAATATTCCCTCCGGGCCGTCGGCCCGGCGGATCGGAGGCCAATGGAGGAAGGGAGTGGAGCCAAGTTCGAACTGAACATATTGAATTTTTTGCTTTTTGTCAACATGATAGCTCAACGTGCCGCGTCAAACCGTTTGATTTCAGCAAAACCCTCCTGACACCTGAAACCTCCCAGTGACAAAAGCCCTCAAGTATCAAATTTCAAATCAAGGGATAGCAAGCGAGATCTTATCCGCTGCCAGATGCTATCCCTGGACGACGACCCCTTCAATCTCTTGGAGAGAAAAAGACCGTAAATGTGGTTCCACCGGATTTGTGACAGTCCTCCTTTTTCTTGCAAAAACCGCAGGCGCTTATCCTGCCCGGGCATATATCTTTATCAAGGGGTATATGGCGGCATCGTGAAGAGGTCATTTTAATCTGAAAGTTATAGCGCTCGGAGAAAATCTTCATCCGTAACAGATCAGCCCCCTTTCCACCGGCATTAAAGTCAAAGGGTCGCTTGGAGGAATAATCCATGGTTTCTTGGGTGGTAAAAAAACCCTCAAAAATATGCCTTTTGTTAGCGCTGGTAATGCCAACACCATAATCCCTGACGGCCAGTTCCGCGCCTTTACCCTTCTTCCTCACAAAGATCTCTATCTTTCCTTCATCCGGAGTGTTTTCCACCGCGTTCTTGATCAACCCCATGACGACCTTTTTCAGGACGTCCGGGGGCATCTTGATGGCCGGAACGGGATGAAGGCTTATGTTGAGGTCTATCTGCCGGTGGGGAAAGAGTGGCTTGGCCTCTTCAACGATTTCAAAGACAAATTTATCCAGAAAGATCTCTTCGGATGCGCTCTCCTTTGGGCCAAAGATTTCATCCATACGCCTTCTGATCGTCTCAACGACCGCTCCTTCTCCCACCTCTTCGGCGATAAGACTTTCCAATTCGTCAGCACATTCGTTCAACATCCAGGAAAGGACATGATGGGTGTCATAGTATCTGCCCCGCATGATGTCTTCCACCTGGTACTGCAACTCCAAGATTCGCTCCAAGTTCCTCTGGGCCCTTTCAATGGTGGGTTGCCAGGTCTCCTCCGGGAGGGAAGAAAGCCTCTTTGAAAGGATATTCATGGAGGCGGTAAGCACCGATAGGGGAGTCTTGAGTTCATGGGAGAGGTGATTTATGACCCTATCTTTTGCCCGGTTCAGGCGCGTTAGCTCCCTATAGGCCTTCTGAATCTCCTTTGAAAACCTGGCGTTCTCAATGGATAGGGCCACTGTACCGCCGATCATACTGAGAAATTCGGCATCTGTCTTGTCAAAGACGCCGGCCTTCTTATTCATGGCACACAGGACCCCGATAATCCTGTCCTTGCTCCTCAGCGGTACGTCCAGGAGGTTCTTGGACATGAACCCCGCCTGCACATCCACATCTTCGAAAAAATCGGAATCTTTGGATGTATCCAAGACAATAACAGGCTCTCCGTTTCGGATCACCTTGCCCGCTATGCCCTTGCCGGCAGGAAATCGGATCTCCTTTATCCTCTTTTCGGCATCTGAATCGTCATGGGCCGCGGCCTCAAAGTATAGTTCTCCCTTTTCTTCATCCAGCAGAATGACCAAGGCCCCTTCCACCCCCAAGAGGAGTTTGATCTCTCCGCTTATGTAATCAAGAAGTTCATCCAGATCGAGGTATTCGGGCAGGGCCATGCCTATTCGGAGCAAGGCCTCATTATTGCGGGCGATCCGCTTCTCTTGTGTAATATCCCTCAGAATCACGAGTTCGCCGGAAGGCTCATCCTCTGTCTCCGAATAAACGGCGGCCCTGAAGACCACATCCAGCACCCTGCCGCCCTTGGTCAGCCTTTGGGTCTCATACCGTAATATAATCCTTTCTTCGAAAAGCCTTTTTATGGCCGCGGTCGTCTCCTGCTCCAATCCAGGCGGAACGTACGGAATGGTCTTCCCTTCCAACTCTTCAAGGGTCCAACCGAAGATCTCCGTAAATGCGGGGTTGAGGTATGAGACGCGTCCATCCAAGGTGAAGACCACAATGGGATAGGGGGCAAAATCGAGGAGGGTCCTGTACCTTTTCTCTGATTTCTTTAGGGCCTCCCGTGCCGTAAATTTCTCGGTGATATCGCGGGCTATGCCTCGAAATCCAATTTTTTCTTCCTTCTCATTTTCAATCAGGTTGGCCGAAAGCTCAATGATTCTGGTTTTCCCCTCCTTGTCTATGATCTTCCAGATGAGGTCAGTAAAACCTTTGCCCGTCCTGTAAATCCTATTAAAATTCTCAAAGGCCTTTTTCCCGTGGGCTTCATCCATGAACTTGGTAAAGCTCTGAAACTGTATCTTTTCCCTGGGATAGCCAAAGATCTTACAAAGCGAATTGTTGAAATATAGAAAGTTGCCGTGGATATCTACTTCGTAGACGCCGTCTTCGATACTTTCCATAAATACATGATAACGCTCTCCTGCCGCTCTATCCCAGGCAGTCAGAATATCTCCGCTTGAGGAGCTTTCTTGTGGATTGGGATTTTTGGGAGGGCTTTTCGAAGAGGGCTTCGTCGTCTTACCTGGCTTACCGTTTTTCATGCCGGCCTGATCCCCAAAGGCGAGACTCACTGTATGAGACCTTTGCAAAACGTCCCCTTTTGGCCAATCTCGGCGTCAAGCTCAAATTTCAATCCTCGAAATATTCACCATATTCCTGTGGTTGAAATTTTCGCCTTCCTTGACCTTGATCAAAATTGAACATTTTTCAAAGGTCTCAGCCAT
>JABMQV010000432.1 GCA_013203065.1 Desulfobacteraceae bacterium
CTGAATGCCATAAGGAAGGTGCAAGAAAAAAATCCCGATATGATCATCATACCGGGTTCTGAAACAGCCGCTTTTTATTACTGGACCGGCTCCTATTTCAAAGGGAATCTTACAGCTCATAATGATGAAAGGCGGATTCTGACCATAGGAATGGAAGAGGCGAAGGATTACGAAGACCTCCCCATTCTGCACAACGGTTTTTCCACGCGATATACGATGAAATTCTTGCCGATGCTACTGCCCTTTCTGATATCCCTTGTGCTTGGGCTTCTGTTATTAAGATGGAGGGGGGGATTGAGGATATGCGGTATCATCATCAGCGGGCTTTCTCTTCTATTCCTGATAAACATTGCCCCCTTCAGGAGTTCCCCATTTGATCAGTATCACGGGGACCAGGGTATGGCCCCCTATCAGTTATTGATCAATTATGTCGAATCAAAGGGCGGATTAACCTTTTGGAATTATCCCGAAACCAAATCAGGTGTGAGGGAAATGGGGCCGATCTATGTGGATACCCCCCCCTATCCACAGGTCCTTCAACAATCAAGAGGGTATACCGGTTTTGCGGCCTTGTATGGCGATAGCATAACAATAACTGAGCCGGGCAATCTGTGGGACAGGGTGCTTTTGGAGTATTGCAGGGGCAGAAGAGAACGGCCCGTGTGGGGCATATCCACCGCCGATTTTCATAAGGATGGCGGGTCTGGTGAGAAACTGGGGAATTTTCCAACAGTGTTTCTCGTACGAAAAAAGACAAGAGATGCAATCCTCTCCGCAATGAGGCAAGGAAGGATGTATGCTTACAGTGGACAATATCAGCAAAGGATGATCCTCAAGGAGTTTTCAGTGTGTTCATCCGGGTGTCAAACCAGCGCCATTCTGGGAGAAGAGATGATGTTAAATGAAAACCCAAAGATCCACATCTCTCTCTCTGCTAAAGAGCCCACCAAAGACCGAGTGAAAGTAAGGTTGGTAAGGTCGGGGGTGCTGCTCAAAACCTTTGAGGGAACGCTCCCCATGGAATTAGAATATGAGGATAAGTACTATAAGCCGGGAGAAAAGATATTTTACAGGATCGATGCACGGGGTTGCGGTATCCTGGTTTCAAACCCCATCTTTGTAATTTTCGGGCACGAATAGCTTTGGGAATTTTTGAATATAGCGGCAAGCAAATGCATTAGTCTTCGAGCAAATACGGGGTAATTACCGGTGATTGTGGCAGTGCATCAACCGCAATATCTGCCTTGGCTGGGTTATTTTGATAAAATCAGCAGGGCGGATGTTTTTGTATTGTTAGATAACGTACAGTTTAAGAAAAATGAATGGCAAAACAGGAACAAGATCAAGACGGCCCAAGGATGGCAATGGCTGACGGTCCCGGTCAGGTATAAATACCCTCAACCGATAAACGAGGTAACCATCAATAACAGTGTAAGGTGGCAGCATAAACACAGACAGGCCATTTTGTCAAATTACAGCAAGGCAGCCAATTATCATTACCTGGATGAATTTTTCAAAGAGACCTTTTCCTGCTCCTGGCAATTGATCTCACAATTGAATATCACTAGCGTAAGGATATTGGCCAGGGTACTTGGGATTGACACACCAATCTTTGTAGCCTCAGAATTGGCTAATTTCCCAAAAGACCCGGACGAAAGGCTCATTGCCATGACCAGGCACTTCGATGCGGACACCTATCTGGCCGGAGAGGGGGGAAGCCAGTATATGGATCTGGAAAAATATGGCAGGAAAGGCGTTGAGGTGAAGTTTCAGGATTACAAACATCCTGTATATGACCAGCTCTTTGGCAATTTCGAGCCGAATATGTCGGTCATCGATCTTATTCTCAACCATGGTGACAAGAGCTTGAGTATTTTGGAGTGTTAGATTGCAACTTCTTCGCATTGATGATTGATGTTTTTTGATTAGATGTTGTCATTGGATGCGGGTTGCAGGTTTCACATTTCAGGATACTGATCACTGATTACTGACCGCTGACCACTGGCTTTTGGTTGCGGCCAAAGGCCTGCATTGGGGAGGAGTTTATGAATATATTTGCTATTGGGGCACATCCTGACGATATTGAAGTCGGCTGCGGGGGCACTCTAATCCAATACGCACAAAAGGAGCACAGCGTTTTTGTATTGGTCTGCACGCTCGGTGAAAAGGGCGGCATGGCCGAAGCAAGGAATGAAGAGCAGCTAAAGGCCGCAGAGATTATGGGTGTTAAGGAAGTTTTTTTGGGTAACTTTCGAGACACAGATCTTCATGATAAAGGCAACGAGATTATTCATATGGTAGAGGGCTATATTGACTCTATCAAGCCTGATGTCATCTTTGTGAACTTTTTTGATGACACACACCAGGATCACCGCAGGGTCAACAAGTCTGTCCTTTCCGCCACAAGATACGTGAAAAACGTCCTGTTTTATGAGGTCCCAACCACGAGTAATTTTTTTCCCAATATATATGTAGATATCGGTTCTGTCCTGGGAGTAAAAATCGAGGCATTAAAGGCACATGCCTCCCAGGTGATGAAGACAAACATCCCTGATCTTTCGATCTTGGATATTGCAAGGGCCTCGGCGAATTTCAGGGGAGTACAGGCAAGGATTCCCTTTGCCGAGGCATTTGTTTCACAAAGGCTTTTTCTCCAAATAAATTAACAAAAATGATCCCTCACTCAAAAATCGTCCTCGAGGAAGAAGATGTTGTCAGTGTAGAAAAGGTGCTACGATCAGGGCAGTTGGCCCAGGGTGAAGTGGTCGCCGCCTTTGAGAAACAACTCGCCTCCTTTACGGGCGTAAATCACGCCGTTGCCGTAAGCTCGGGCACTGCCGCGCTCCACCTCTCACTCCTCTCTCTTGGGGTAGGGCGTGACTCCGAGGTTATATTGCCCAGCTATGTATGTA
>JABMQV010000433.1 GCA_013203065.1 Desulfobacteraceae bacterium
ATCCACAAATGGAACAAAAACCAAGGGATCCGCCGGTCCTTCCAAGATATGATAATTCAACTCGCTGTCTATTTCGAGGGTCAACGACCGGGCACAATAGCCACATTCCGTTTTCACCACAACCGACAAGAATTCTTCGCGTATTCGCCCTTGCACGAAGGGCGTCGCTATCGCGTCGGTTGCTCACGCTGCGTACAGCTGTTCGCCCGTACTCAAGGTGATGGAATGGGGCGTATTGTCAACGGTCACAGGATAGGCCCAAACCACCCCGCCCCGATCATTTCTGAAAAGAAAGATCAGGTGCTCTTCCAGTTCTTCCAGTATAAGGCCTACCCGTTCACCGGACATATTCAGCGCCCGCGCAATAAACTCCGGAGACAATGGCTCACCAGCATTGGGGAGTTCTTTCACCACAAAATAATGTACAAGATGGTGGTCCTTCGACATGAAACCAAGTCTGGCTTCAAGATGTTGCGTTACCCCGGATAAGACGAGTTCCCATTCCTCGCGAGGAATCTCCGTAATCTGGGTCTCTTTTCCGATCAGTACATTTTCACTCACAAAAGCACCTCCTTTCTTCAGTAGAGAAAATCCGGCCCTCTGGCCCGGGTCAGAGCAAAACGGCTCTGCCTTTGTATGGTTTGACATGGAGTATTGGAGTTGTGGAGTAATGGAGTATTGGAACATCCTGGGAGGCGATTATTTTTTCCAAAACAAGAACTGTTTTGTACGCTCCATCATCTCTGTTCAAGGTTCTTTATCAGCACTCCATCACTCCAGTACTCCATTACTCTATACGCCAATGAAGTTGCGGTAAACTTATCCCCTCCGGGGATAACCAAATCCGGGTCCTCCGATCCCTGGGTCAGTTCATCGCTGTCTTTGTGGCATATTGCCGATGCGCCTGAAAATAAGACCTGACCTCTGCGGGTACTGAGGTGAATCGAACCACGTGCAAATGGCTGTCCTTTCCCGAATGCCCTATGACCTTACCATAGAAATCCTTACACGCAAGTTCCTGATCCACTTCTACCAGGTTCATCTTCAGGTTATTCAACAGTTCAACCGGTCGGTCCAGGGTAATTTCAGCACATTTCCTGGAAAGCCGGGTCATAAAACACTCAATGCCTTTTTTCCCCACGTGCTTGCCTTCCAGCACCGTATACCGCAATGGAATGCGCCGCGCCAGAATAACCAGGGCCGGGTCCTTCTCCTCCAAGGCGAGATTGAAGCGGCCGGCAATACCACCAACTTCGTAAATCTTTAACGGCGTTTCGGCTCCCTTGGGAAGCACCTCTCGCTGGGCGTCAATGCGCAAGATCTCACCTGCCTGTTTGTGGACCGATTCCGAAATGAGTATCTGCCCGCCGACGGTGTAAGATTCAATCCGGCTGGTCATATTTACACCGCTGCCTACCACGGCATACTTGCTTCGCTTACTCGACCCAATGTTTCCGACGATCACCTCCGCCTCGTTGAGGCCAATCCCCATTTCAAGCTCGGGAAGGCCATTGGTACGGTTCTCCTCGTTTACCCACGCCATCGCGTTCTGCATGGCAATGGCACAGGCGATGGCCTGTTCCGCACGATCCGGCATCTCTTGGGGTGCGCCAAAAATGACGAGCAGTGCATCGCCGATAATCTCATTTATCGTGCCGTTGTATTTTAGGACCTCCTCCACCATGACTTCGAAGTAGGAGTTGAGCAACTGAACCACCCGCTCTGGTTCAAGACGCTCCGACAGGGCGGTAAAGCCCCTCAGGTCCGTCATCATGATCATTACCCGCCGTCTCTCTCCCCCCAATTCAAGGGCAAGTGGGTTCTCAATCAGCGAGTTCATGACCTCTGTGGACAGATATCGGCCAAACATCTTTTTGAGAAGATCGGTCATTTCAGCCACCTTTGTCTCCCGATCCCTCCACCGAGCGAATATATAGGCGACAAGGAGGAGCATGAGGAGGAAGACCAGCATCACAAGCGCCATGGTCCCGACAAAATAATATGTCTCGATCTTCCCGCCGCTAAAGGCTGACGATGCAAAGATGGGGGCGTATGGAATCAGACCGGCCCAGGTGGCGATTGACGAGCCGACGGTGAGAACAGTGAATGTCACCAGCCACGGCAGGGCTATTTTCAATTCAAAAAGGAGAAAGTTGAGCGTCCCCAGCGCCATCCCCAAAAGGAAGGGGCCGGGGTGGGTAACGGGCCCGAAGATATAACAGACAAGTGAGACATGGACTGCGTTGTATTGAATAACGGTGTGGGCAAAAACTCGATTCTCCGGGGAGCGCCGACGTAACCATAGACCAAAAAGCAAGAGAAGTATCCAGGGGAGCCCGATCATTCGATTTATATGATAATAGGGTTGAGCAAAGGACCAGTTGACCCAGGGCAAGCGCTCAAAATATAAGGACGCAGCGATGCCCATCACAAGATTACTGGCTCCCCCCACAAAGCAAAACAGCGCGATAAGAAGGAGACAACGATCGACCCGGCTCCATTCCAAGGGGTTCTTGTTTTTGCGGTTGTTCCGAAGAAGCAAAACAACCGTTACAAAGGCAAACACCCAGGGAAATGCAACGGATGAAAAATGTTCAGCCCATGTTCCCTCCATGGCCACCACTCCTAACCCGGATAGACCTGATTAACTGCAGCTTACTAACGTCTTTCTTCAGCAATCGAATACCCGCCTGCCATGCAACGCAACTGGTGGTAAAAGATGCACTTTGATTGGAAAGATCCATCATGGCATTTCCCGGAACCGCGTCAAAGGCATTGCGGGCAGGCCGAACAGCCGAGTCC
>JABMQV010000044.1 GCA_013203065.1 Desulfobacteraceae bacterium
ATTGATGGACGTCCCCCATTCCAAGAACGATTAGATCGACGGGATTTTCCTTCACATATTCAATTGTTTCTTCCCCGCTTGATACGGATTTGGCATTGTAGCCAAGCCTGGTCAGCATCCCGGTTGCGATCTTTCTCTGCCTCTCCTTATCATCAACAACCAGTGCTAAAGGGGGCAAATTTGCTCTTGACTCATACCAACAATCACAAAAGAGTTAAGAGCCTATGCCCCTTATACTCTCATGAGGCGAAGGAGAATTAGTATATTTAGTAAAGGATGTCCCCCACCCCACATTTCAGATTAGCAAAACGCCTGGCATGTTATATAGAAAAAAGTCACATCGGTGCCACCGGCTCGGGGTGGGCCAATCCAATTGAAACCAGTTTTTCCTCAGCCAACATTTATCATACTTTAAGAAAAGCTCAGGATTTACAGAAGGCGGTGTCCGAATAATTACGTATCAATCCCCAGCTCCTTTAATGCTTCGGCTGTGGGTTCTCCAAATTCGGTCCAGTTTCGTAGATTATAATAGTCATTGAGCAACTGCCCCTGGGGGGGGATTCGGCCCTTTGATCCCCCATCATCCCGCGGAAAATTGGTAATGCGCGGGGGCAGCACATCATCCTTTCTGCTGATCCCCAGGCGATTATTGTAAATCCGTTTGACCGTAAACGCCCGCGCACCTGTCTGTAAGAGGGAGTCCACATCATAGTCCCAGCCGGTGATGCAGTTTAGCCAGTGCGCCAGGGCCGGCACGCCAACACCCCCAAAAAGGATGAACTTGCAGACCGTGAGGGAATCAAAGACGGACATCAGGTCCTGCATGGCGATTGAGAATTTTGCCTTTCCATCCACCGCATAAGGATCCTGAGCCTTTTGGTACCCCAGTCCATCCGGAGGGACAAGTCCACTTTCAAAATCCATCCCAAAGACATTTAGATGACAGGCGCCCCGGTTGGATGTGGTGTAACCCAAAACATTGCTAAATCTGGCCCGGGGATCATGTGCAGGCAACTCCATCCCTTTTACATGACACGCAAACTCTTCAGCGTTGCCGCCTATGATGGAAGCGGCTTTGCGAACCCCCTGACCCAGGACCTGACCAAAACCTCTTGCCTCGCCGATGGCTTTTAGCATATCTATCATCGCTTCGGCGTTTCCCCAGGTGAGATCGATCCCGTCGGTGTCACTTTTTGTGACGAGTCCCCTCTCATAGGCCTCCATTCCAAAAGCAATGACTGCACCCGCAGCAATGGTATCTAGACCGTATCGATTGCACAATTCATTGGCCTTGGCGATGGCCTCCAGATTGTCTATGAGACAATTGGAGCCAATCATGGCGAGCGTTTCATACTCCGGTCCCGGCCCTTCGGCAACAGCGTACGGGCCTTTATCGACCTTTACGATCCGGCCGCACCCGATGGCGCATTGCCCGCAAAAGTATCGCCTGGTAAGACAGGTCCGATTCATGGTGGGGCCACTGATCTTCTGTGCCCCCTCGGGCCAGCTCCCTTTGGCCCAGTTCTTTATGGGCAGATCACCACTTTCTTCATTGGGGGTAACCACCCCGGCCGTGCCAAATTCCCTCAAACCCTCGGTCAATTCCTTCATGTTCTTGGCGTGTTCTTTGATGGACGACATCAATTTTTCTTTGTCATATATGGGCGTTTTCTGGCTTCCTCCGGAAACCACAATGGCCTTGACGTTCTTAGAACCGAGCACTGCTCCCAGCCCGCCACGACCGGCAGCTCTCCCGTCCGCCCCATCATTCATCACCGCAGCAATAGGAACCCCCTTTTCTCCCGCAGGGCCGATACCAAAAAAGTTCACTTTCTCTCCATGCTGCGATTTCAGCAAGCCCTCCATCTCGTAGGTATCTTTTCCGGACAACGTGCCGGCGTCTGCAATTTTAACCCGTTCCTCCCCGATCACAATCTGGACCGGTTTATCAGCGGCGCTTTTGATGATTAGCCCGTCATATCCAGCGCTCTTCAGACCCTGGGCAACTTTGCCCCCGCTATTGGCCTCTCCCCAGACGCCTGTCAAAGGTGCCTTTGCGCACACCTCATACCTGGAGGAAGAATAGACGGGCGTCCCGCAAACCGGTCCGGTCAGCAGGACAAAGTGATTCTCAGGACCCAATGGATCGATTTTAGCCGGGTCTGTCTCTTTGTTAAGATACCAGGCCGCCAACCCGGACCCACCAATATACTTTTTCTTGATCTCTTCCGGAAAATCGATCGTCTCAATCTTACCGCTATTGAGGTCAATTTCCAAAATTCTTTCCATGTACCCGTTTTTCATAACCTACCTCCCCGGCATCACCCGTCCAATATGATATGTTCAAATCAACTTATGGATTATCCCGCAACAATAACAGCCGACCCTGTTCAAAGTCCGCTTTAAAGACCAATAAGCCTTTCATTGAGGACTGGAAACAGAAACCCGTTCATCCTTGTTTTCCCTGATTTTTGCACAGGTACTATCACCCTATCTGCAATTTCCCCATCACCCTTCTCTGGTACCCGGAGAGGGTGACGATGGTAACCCCCACAAGCAGCAATGTTCCTCTGGTAAGCCACACGATAAACGTGGGTAGCCCCAGGAGGGTGATCCAGTTTACCAGTACGGTCAATATAATGACCCCGATCAGTGTTCCAATAACATTTGGCTTGCCTGCCTTGATCACCATGGCCCCCAGAAAGACGGCGGTAAATCCTTCGATCATGACCGCGTTGCCGCCGCCTATTTCATGTTGCCCGGAACCAAACTGGGCGGTTACGAGAATTCCGGCAATGGCCGACATGACAGAGGATAAGATAAAATAATAAAAGACTATTTTTGAGGCATTAATCCCGGCCTCCTGGGTGGCCTGTCTGTTCTCCCCCAGGGCGTAGAGATGCTGCCCCATGATTGTCCGGTCCTGAAGAAACCGACAGGCCAGATAGATGAGCAGAGCCGCCAGAAACAGAA
Organism: Desulfobacteraceae bacterium; assembly: GCA_013203065.1. Next base: position 2,974 of record JABMQV010000044.1, read on the forward strand.
TGGGAATTCCAAAGATCTTGCCGTATACAAATTCATAGACGATCTTTGATTGGACGGCAATAAAAATGGGTTTTCCCTCGCCCATGACTTTGGCGATGGCTGTGGCGGTAAAACCGGTGGCGATGGTAGCTATGAGGGAGGGGATCTTGAGATAGGATACCATGAGACCATTGATGATACCGACCAGGGTCCCCGCCGCAAGCGCCAGGATGACAATAACCCCAATGGGGAGACCGATCTTTATCAGATAGGCGGTTACCATACTCACAAGCGCTGCCACACTGGCAAAGGAGACATCAAGTTCCCCTGTGGCCACGACCCATGTGAGCCCAAGAACAAGTATGGCATAAATTCCCGAAGAGCGCAGTATCTCCAACAGATTCTCCGGCGTCCGAAAGGCATTTGAGGTGATGGAGAATACTAGGACCATGGCAAACAGAAGCCATATGAGACCGAACTGGGGCTGGAAGAGTTTCACTAAGCTGAAACCATTTGAAATAGTCTTCTTCATGATCCCACCTCTTCCATGGAATCTGGAACACCTGATGGGGCTTTTGCGGCCCTTTTTCTAAAGACAATGTCGGTTGAGAGACAAAGGGCGGTTATCAGAACCATCCCGATGATAAAGTCCATATAAAAATAAGATATGGCCATAAGCGTAAACCCGTTTAACATGGTGGCGATAAAGAGGGCGGCAAAAAGGGTTCCGTAAATGGTGGGTTTTTTGAAGACGGCGCTGCCGAGAAATACGGTGGCGTAAGAACTCAACAGAAACACCAGACCCACTCTCACATTGCCTTGGCCCTGGGATGCGTTGCTCATTATTGCACCAAAGGAGGCCAGTGCTGCACATATGATAAAGGCCGCGAGGATGTAGAGTTTGACGTTTACGCCGGAAAATATGGCTGCCACCCTGTTGTCCCCGGTAGAGTAAAAACACCGTCCAAAGCGGGAGCGGTGCAGGATCAGATACCCCAGGAGATAGAAGGCCCCCATCAGGATCGCCGGCAATGGAATGCCCAACCACACGGCATCATTCAGCTCCAGAATGCCCGATGTCAAGACATTGCCGTATATGTAAGCACCACCACTGTACATATAGGCAAACCCCCACGCAATGGCGCCGATCCCCACGGTGGTGACGATATCCGGCATCTTTAGTTTCCCTACAGCCAGCCCGTTGAGGAGACCAAAGAAAACCCCGACGGCCAAACCGGCCGCCACACTGAGGACCACGTGGATATCTTTTGCGATCAGAAAACTGTTGGTCATTCCGGCAAGGGCGCAGACCATGGGAAAGGAGAGATCAAAATGGCCCACCACAACGACGAAGGTGACGCCGAGGGCAAATATGGCACTGATGGACGCATGTTTTAGCAGGGTGGAGATATTTCTGACGCTCAAAAACTGTTCATGCATCAGGGAAAAGACCACAATGATCAAACCAAAGAGTATAAAGAATATGACAATGGGTACGGTCTCGTTTGAAAAGAGTTGTTTTTTTCTACTTGCCATGTCTGTCCACGGCCCCCCTTTCTTTTATACCGCAGAGGAGGATCTCCTCCGGTGAGACACGATCAACCTCTTGAGCCATGGTAACCTTTCCCTTGAACAGGGTCATGACCCGGTCGCACACACCGGCGACCTCTTCACAGTCGGACGAAATGAGAATCACGGCCGCCTCTTTTGACAGCTCCCGGATCAGGCTGTAAATCCCCGTCTTGGCGCCAACATCCACACCGGCTGTGGGCTCCAGGAAAATATAGATTTCCGCCTTGGTAAACAAGCCCTTGCAAATAACCACTTTTTGTTGGTTCCCTCCGCTTAGGAAGGAAACCTTGAGGTTTACGTCGGGGGGAGTCAATGCCAGCTGTTCCACCAGAGCATATGTTTCTCTCTTTTCCTGTTTTTGTCGAACCAGTCCAATGAAATTTGCAATTCGCTTCAGATTGGCGAGCGATATATTAAATGATACGGGCTGAACATCGATTAAGCCTTCAACCCTTCGATCCCCGGGAATGAGAAAAACGCCGTTTTGAATGGCCTCACGTGCGGATCGAAATCGAACGTCCCGTCCGCGGACTTTTATGTGGCCTTTGGTGCGTGGAAATAAGCCAAAGAGGACCTTGGCCAGTTCTTCTACGCCGGAACCCACCAACCCGAAGATACCCAGGATCTCTCCTTTACAGGCGCTGAAACTTATGTCCTGAAACCTCTCTTCCAATGAAAGCTCGTTTACGGAGAGAACCTCTCCACCGGTGGACTTTTGCTTGGCAGGGTAGATCTGGTCCATCTTCTCACCCAGCATCAATTCGGCAATGGCCATATGGTCGGCATCTTTATCCCCTGCACCCAGGGTTGCCACATTCCTGCCGTCTCGGATAATGGTGAGCCGGTCGACGATCTGATAAATCTCCTCAAGTCTATGAGAAATGTAGACGATGGACACCCCCTGCTGTTTTAGCACGTGGATAAGGCTAAAGAGCACCTGTTTTTCATTTTCGGTCAGGATGGAGGTGGGTTCATCCAGAACCAAAACAGACATCTCCCTTGACAGGGCCCGCAGGATGGCAATGATCTCCTGTTCCACAGCCGTCAGCTGCAAGACCGGTTTTGTGAGATCAATCTCAACAGGGAATCGTTTCAGGATTCGCTCTGCTTTTTCCTGGAGTGCTTTCCGATCAATTCGTGTGAAAGGCCCCTTTTTTTCCGTCTCAAATCCCAGAAAAATGTTCTCATATCCTGTGAAGGAGGGGATCATCTGTGGGTCTTGATACACCGTGGCGATGCCGTGATTCATGGCATCCTGGGGGCTGTTGATCTCTATCTGGTTTCCGTTCAGGAAGATGGTGCCTTTGTCTTTGGAATATACACCGGAAAGGATCTTTATAAGGGTCGATTTCCCGGCGCCGTTTGTGCCGAGAAGGGCATGGACTTCCCCTGGTTTCAGATAGAAGTCAACCCCATCCAGGGCCTTTATTCCCGGGAATTCTTTTACTATCCCCTCCATATGCAATCTGTAGTCCGCCACTATCTGTCACCCGATTCTAAGGGCCTGCGCAGGTCCTAAGGCTTGTTGTGCACCTGGCCAGGATATGCCGGGGCTTATTAAATTACGAATTGAGGGATTAAGGAATTGAAAACAACCATATCAATCGAATCCCTCAATCCCTCAATTTCAAATTGATTTGTCGGCTCATATATAAAGTGACTTGATAAATATAAGGTGACTTGATAAATGAGCGCGGTTTACACCCTTATCCTACAGTGATCTTTTCCAACCCAGCTTTCGGGCTACGCCGGGGTGGTCGTAGGTATCTCCGTATTTCTTGATGTCCACATCCTTTAGCTCTTTGTCTGTGATTCCGTAAACCGGGCTGATAACGAGCCTCGGCACCTTATTGCCCTTCAAATATTCCGACGCATAAAAGACGGACATGTACGCCATGGCCCACATGCTCTGGGCCGCTGTGAACTTCATGGCAGTCTTGTCTCCTTTAATATAGGTAAAGGCATTTGTTCCGCCATCAATACCGGTGGTAAATATTTCTCCCTGTCTTCCGGCGCTTCTTGCGGCCAGTGCTCCTTCCATGGCGGCTCCGTCCCAGGCGCACCAGATCGCATCAAGATCGCCCTTCTTGGGATGGGCTGCCAGCATATTGTCAATCCCCTGCCTGGGCGTAACAGCGCCTGCCGGATCATAATTCCAGCGCGCGACCACTTCAATCCCCGGGTAGTCTCTCAAGAGCCAGTCGAGTCCCTGTTCCCGGTGATCCCAGGTCTCATTGGCCGGAAGGCCAACAACGCCAATCTTACCCTTTCCATTGAGCCGCTTGGCTATATACTCGGCCGTTAAAAGACCCATCCCGAAGTTATTGGAAAGGACAGAGGTGGTGCAGGCTGTTCCGGCAATAAGGGAGTCTCCAGAGAAGACGGGGATTCCCGCCGCCACTGCCCGTTTAATGGCCGGTGCAATGGATGCTGCCTCAGATGCCGTGACAAAAAGGGCATCCGGCTTCATCTTGATAAAGGCCTCGAGTTGTTCATTTTGCAGTTTTGTGTTGTAGCTGGAATTGGCGAATTTGGCATCCTTTAAGGCCTTTTCACCAAAAAAATCCTTGATTCCCTTTTTGTAGCCTCTCCGGAGGTTTTGGCCGGAATCGTTGTCAAGCCATCCCTGGGAGATCGCCAGTTTGTAATCTTTTGCCGCTGAAACCACTGGAAACGCCATCACCAAAGCGACCACCAGAACAAAAAAAACCTTTAGCACTTGCCAATTGAATCTTTTCATTTGCAACCTCCTGTTTTTAAAGTTTATCGGTTTAGTTAAGTTCCAATTCACCCCCTTTCTCTACTGTATACCAAGCCGTTCAACAATCACAAATATGGAAATTTTGGTTTTTGGTTGCTTTCATCCCTTGCTGCAGTTTGCGCCTTGCTATTCACCCACCTGCCATGGGTGGAAAAACCGTCACCGTATCACCATCGGCCAGCACGGTGTCATTCTGGCAGTGGTATCCATTGACCAATATCACCCGGTTGACTGAAGGGGGAATTCCAAGCGCCTCCACCAAGCCATGGACAGTGGTACCAACCTCAAGATCCGAGGGAAATGTGCCTTCCTGGCCAGGACCATATTGTTTCAGGTTGGAAAATAGGCGAATCTTGACTCTCATCACCAAATCTCCCCCTGAGAAGGGCAAGGCGGACCTCCCCGAATGCGTCTCCTCTGCCGTTTTTCCCATTAAATCCGGGCCTGTGGGGTACTTGAATAACCCGAACCCTGCCTTTGGCCAATTCTTCTGGCCGGTCCCCAGGGAGTTTCATTTTTTTGACATATATGCGTCTTTTTTGTATAAGGCCTGCTGCGTAGAGTCAACCAAATTGTATGAATCTTACGGACGAGCCAATCGATTCTGTGACTCTACCCTGGAGTGGTAAATTTGGCTTACAAAAGTTTCCATTCTTTACCCGACCGTTGAACTGTGACATTCTGCGTCATCTCATGATGTTAAGAGATATCCTGATCATAAAAGACAACAGCGTAATTATGGTGGATTTTCTCTACGTTATTTATTAAGGAGATAGTTTCTCAAGAAGTTTGGGAGAAACAATCGGGGGGTTTTGGGAAATGATGACAGAAAGGATCAGACAGTTTAAAAAGATGCTCAAGGACGGCTATGTGGTTGGCCCATTTTCAAAGACTTTAGACCCTGCGTTTATTGAAATCATGGGGCATGCCGGGTGTGATTTTGTTATTCTTGATCTAGAGCATGGGCCAAACAGCGTGGAGACGGCCCAGAATTTGATTCGCGCAGCGCAGGTGGCCAACCTCTTTCCCATTGTGAGGGTCAAGGGAAAGGACTCTTCGACCATAGGAGAGGTCTTAGATATTGGCGCGGGAGGGATTCATGTCCCTCAAATCACAGACGCGAAGGCGGCAAGCGATGTTATGCAGCTGGCCAAATTTGCGCCTGATGGCATGAGAGGGGTTTGTCGGTTTGTGAGGGCGGCAGGTTATTCGTCGCAGGATCGTTTCCAATATTTTGAGGAGGCAAATGAGGCTGTTGTCGTCTTGGGACTGGAAGGAACCGAGGCCCTGGAAAATGTGGATCAGATCATCGCGGTTGAGGGAATTGACATCATCTTTGTGGGGCCCTATGATCTGTCACAGTCACTGGGAATCACAGGACAGATAGATGACCCCCTTGTGGCAGAGGAGATGAAGAAAATCATTCACAAATGTGTCCCAAAAGGAATTGCTGTCGGGACCTTTGTTGAAACAATTGAAAGCGCCAAGAAGTGGAGAGATCTGGGGGTCAAGTATCTCTGCTATTCAGTGGATGTGGGTATATTCCATGATGCCTGTCAGGAGATCATTTACCAAATAAACTCGGCGGTGATAAGAAGTCGCTTTTCCGAGAGAGGGCTATAGAGAAATTCCCCTTGTGAATCAAGGACAAAGTGACCACAACATATGTGGCATCAGACCGGATTGCGG
>JABMQV010000045.1 GCA_013203065.1 Desulfobacteraceae bacterium
ATGTACATGGGAAAACCCTATCAGTTGCTCTGGGACGGATGCATCTGGACCCCATTCTATAGATCCGATTTGTTAGATGACGCCAAAGAGCAAAAAGCGTTTGAGAAGAAATATGGCTACCCATTACCACAGTGGGGCGCAGACACTTGGAAACAACTTGGAGATATGATGGAGTTCTTCAACCGCCCAGATATGGTTCAGACACTTCCTGACGGTTCAAAACTCAAAGGCTTGAGGGGCGGGTGGTGGTTTAGGACTAAAGAAGAGATCGGGGACGTGTTTCTCATAAAGATGGTGTCGAGGGGCGGAAAATACTTCCAGGACAACGGGGATGCCGCTATTGACTCCCCAGAAGGGATCGCCGCGCTGGAGGAACTGAAGAAAGAGACAAAATACATCCCGGATGTTGCCGTAACAGGCTCATGGACCGAGATGTATGCGGACTTCCCAGCTGGAAAGACCTTCTCTGCCTTTTCCTGGACATCCTTAGGCAAATTTGCAGCTTTGGGTGCCATCAGAGGGCAGTATAAAATGGGCAAAGTCCCAGGAACCCTTGTTAAGGGAAAAATTAGAAGGGTTACCATGCGAAGGGGAACCCTCTCCTGGGCCGTCTCCAAATATGGCAAAAACCCGGAGCTTACATTTCTATTCATGGCGTATATGACATCACCCAGGATCAGCTCCATAGCTGTATCAAAGACAGGCTATTGGGACCCTGTCAGAGAATGCCACTTTACCTATCCCCCGATATTGGAAATCTATGGGTCCAAAGAGGTGGGAGTGGAGCAAACGCAACAAAGCCTATTCAACAATCGATTCTGCCAGACTGTAGCCATGCCAAACCTCCTGATTCCGCGTTACGAGGAATATAGAGAGAACCTCGCCTCAGCCGTCCACGGTTATGTCACAGGGACGATAGAATCTGCTGAAAAGGCATTAAAGCAGGCTGCCAAGAATTGGAATAGGATAACGAAGTCCGTAGGGCGAGAAAAAATTGTGAAGAGATGGAACGCGTTGAAACCGCAATTCCCCGCGCTCATTCGAGAATTGCATGGCTGGTAAACGAAGTTGAATGGTTAGTATGGGAGGGGGGAGAGCTTTCCCCTCCCATTTTTTCTGCTTTTTTTGTTTCTAAAATAAATATCTGAAGGGTTAAAGTTGAAGATTTATAAGCCGAGTTTACCCACCCTATTGAGCCTGCCAATGTTGGTCTTGCTCTATACCACACTAGTAGCTGCATTTCTGATGATGATCTATCTTTGCTTTATTGATTGGACACCGATGAGGGGTAGCATCTGGGACCAACCCTTTTTTGGTGTTCAAAACTTTATCATGCTTTTTGAAGACCAAAGGTTCTTGGCTGCGGTTGGTCGAACGGTCTTCTTTCTTGTTGTATGTGGGGGGTTGGAGTTCATAATTGGGCTGGCGCTCGCAATGTTTCTCGCTGGAATGCCCAGACTCAAAAAAGTATTAACATCCATCTGGATGATGCCGATGATGCTTGTACCCGCAGCTGTGGGATACATGTTTTACCTTCTTTTCTTTGAAGAGGGGCCAATAAATGCCTTACTCGGCCTTATCCTCTCGACCGATGTATCGATAAAATGGGTATCCAGCCCCATATTGGCATATGTGCCAATAATCGTTGGAGAGGTCTGGCAGTGGACTCCATTTATGTTCCTGGTCCTTTACGCAGGGCTGGTCGCACTTCCAGAGGAACCCTTCAGGGCAGCCCGGGTCTTAGGGGCGTCGGAGTTCCAGATATTCCGACGGCTCACACTTCCTATGCTGAAACCCATAATTGGCATAGCCATACTCATCAGATTTCTTGAACTCTTCAAACTATTTGATGTGCCCTTCATGGTTACCAGAGGCGGCCCCGGCCATGCTACCGAAACTCTGTCCATATGGATGTATTATCATGGCTTCCGGTTCTGGAGACTATCCTACGTTGCCGCTGCATCTCTACTTATCCTTATTGTGATAGTATTGGTGCTATATTTCTTCGGTGGGTCTTTGGTCAGGGTCAAAAAAGAAAAAATATGAAATAATGAGGTGAAACGGGCCGTGGGCAAGAAAGTATGGAGCTACGTTTGGAAGGCGATTATTGTTGTAATAGTTAGCGGATGGACTATCTTTCCCATCTATTGGTTATTCGCCACATCCATTAAACAACATTGGGAATGGACCGCCCGTCCTCCAGTCTGGTTCCCTCCGAAACCAATCATTGACAATTATTCGGTGATGTTCACAGGGGAACTGTTTATGAGGCCGGGTGGTGCGTATGGGGAAGAGGGGGCAATAACGGGTGCAGCAGCAAAGGCCCTGAAGTATATTATTCAGCCTGCTTATCCTCAACTTATTAACAGTTTGATAATCGCATGCCTTGGCACGCTAATAGCTATCATTGTGGCCTACCTCGCTGCCTACGGTATCTCCAGGTACAAGACGGGGGGTACCTTCATGTACCTTTTCATTTTGACCACAAGAATGTTCCCTGCCTATGGGATTGCTATACCCTTTGTTGTGATATACTCGAATCTGGGTCTTATGGATAACCGCTATGCCCTGGCCGCAATATATGCAAGTGGTACCTTTGCGTTTGCAGTCTGGATGCTGAGGAGTTTCATAGATGACATCCCAATAGAGCTTGAGGAGGCTGCAATGATAGATGGGTGCAGCCGTTGGGGTGTAATCTTCAAAGTTACCTTGCCCTTAGTTAGGGGAGGCTTACTGGCAGCGGCACTCTTTCTCTTTATCCTCAATTGGGGAGAATTTCTGCTGGCCTCGGTCTTCACATATAAATCAGCAGTCACAGCACCGGTTCAGCTCCAGAAGTACTTTGCGACCTCAGGGTATCTTTACGGCCCCATGGCAGCTCAGAGTATACTGTCCATTATACCGGTCGTCATATTTGCCTACATAATACAAAAACACCTGGTCAGAGGGTTAACCTTCGGGGCAATTAAGGGGAGTTAGTGAGGAGAGTTCTGTGACAACTGTAAAGCTAAAAGGACTAAGAAAGGCGTTTGGGGAAACAATCGCCGTGGAAAATCTGGACTTGGAGGTCAAAGACAAAGAAGTTGTTTGCCTTTTGGGGCCTTCGGGTTGTGGGAAGACTACAACCCTAAATTGCATCGCTGGGTTGGAGAGCCCTACGAGGGGAACAATTTATTTCGACGATGTGCCAGTAAATGATATGCCACCCAAGGACAGGGGTGTTGGCTTAGTCTTTCAGAGTTACGCCTTATTCCATCATATGACTGCCAGGGAAAACCTTGCTTTCCCTTTATTGATAAGAAAAGTCCCTAAAGAGCAGATTGAGAGGGAGATTGAAAGCATATCAGAATTCCTGAATTTAGAGCTGCTGCTCGACACAAAGGCAGGGAAATTGAGTCTGAACCAAAGACAAAGAGTTGCCATTGGACGGACATTGCTTTCAAAGCCCAAGATCCTCCTGCTTGACGAGCCTCTCAGTGCCTTAGATGCAGTGACCAGGATTCACGTGAGAGGAGAGCTTAAGAAGCTCATAAAGGACACGCAACAGACAACAATTTATGTTACCCATGACCAGCTGGAGGCTATGGCTCTCGCAGATAGAATCGCTGTTATGAGTAAAGGCCTGCTTCAGCAGTACGGAAAACCACAGGAGGTCTATGACCACCCAAAAAACAAGTTTGTAGCCAACTTCGTAGGGAGCCCATCCATAAACTTCCTGGAATGCTCCCTTGAGAAGAAGGGTGATATGGTTTTCTTAGCACACGAGGCTTTCAACTACAATGTCACAGAATACAGGGCGGAGATCATTGAAAATGCCTCAGGCTCGGAACTGATATTGGGCATTAGACCCGAACATATCTTGGTCGCACAGCAACCAACAGGGGATGCTATAAAAGCCACTATAGATATTGTAGAACCCTTGGGTTTCGAAACGCTTCTCGATCTTAGGGTTGGAAAGGATGTGGTAAGGGCCAATGTTCCATCTCTTGTTAAAGCTGAGAGGGGGGACAGTATCTATATTGAGTTTAACCAAGCTGGAGTGCATATCTTTGACAAGAAGACCGAAACAGCTATCATTTGATAGAGGGACGAGGAATGGCCAGTGTAAGACTTGTAAATGTCACCAAGAGATTTGGTAAAACAGACGCCTTAAAGAACATGACTCTAGAAGTTAATGATAAAGAGTTCTTCGTTATATCTGGCCCACCCGGTGTGGGCAAAACAACTTTCCTGAGGATTATAGCAGGCTTAGAGAGCCCTGATGAAGGAGAAGTGTATATTGGCGACGACCTGATGAGTGAAGTAGAACCCAGGGATCGCGATGTCTCAATGGTCTTCGAAAACTTAGCCTTATACCCGAACAAGACAGCCTATGAAAACATAAGCTTCCCCCTCAAACAACGCAAAACCCCGGAAGATGAGATAAAGGCAAGAGTCATGGATGTCGCACATAAACTTCTCATTGAGCATCTGCTGGATAGAAACCCTGGGACCTTTAGCGGTGGGGAGAGACAAAGGGTGGCCCTTGCGCGGGCAATGGTCAGGAGGCCCCGCGTATATTTACTTGATCAACCCCTAGCCAACTTGGATGCGAAGATCAGGGAGAGCATGAGAGTTGAGTTGAAGAGGTTGGCAAAGGAGCTTGGGACCATCATTTACACGACTCACGACCAGCAAGATTTGTCTATGGCAGATAGGGTGGCTGTGTTTAACAGGGGAGAGGTCCAGCAATGTAGTACACCGGAAGAGGTTTATAGTCGTCCCCAGAATAAGTTCGTCGCTGGGTTCGTGGGGAGTCCCTCCATGAACTTCATTTGTTGCACATACGAAGAAGAGAAGACAAAAGCATTCCTTTCCCACAGGGCATTCAGCTATGATGTGACTGCGTATAGGAATATAATAACTGGAAAAGCTTCAAACAAAGAGTGTATTTTAGGGCTGAGACCTCAAGATATACGCGTTGTGGATGAGCCAACTTCAAAAGATGCCATTGAGGGAGTAGTTTATGTCGTAGAACCACTGGGACCAAGAAGCATTTTGACCTTACAAGTCGGCGAAGATCTCATCAAGGCATTAGTATTTTCAGAATTCAAAGCCAAAGCAGGCGACAAGAAGTATATAGAGTTTGACAATAACAAGATTCACATCTTCGATAGAAAGACAGAGAAAACCATAATATAAACAGACGAGGCCAGTTCTGGCCGGGCTCATCCCCGAGCCAGCATGTTTTTCAATACCATTCAGCAGTACACTTTTACACAGAACGCGGAAAGGGAACGGGTCCTTCGGCACTATTCTTCAACCAAGACTACGGAACTCGAAAAGTATATCTATAGGTCATCGTCCCAAAGCTTCACTTCCTCAACGAACCTCGACACCGGTGAAGGGCTCTTACTGGTCAGCAATTTGCTGCCTACCCCATACCTCCAAGATCCCTTGCAGCGAATAGAATTCCTCCATAAATGGAAATACCCGCAGACCTGCTGCGGGTATTTCGGTTAGATCACTTTTGTGTTGCTTTTTATCTCAATGGTTCCCTGATTCTAGTCGTAACCCAATTCCTTACACGACTCATTGTACTCTGGGGCC
>JABMQV010000434.1 GCA_013203065.1 Desulfobacteraceae bacterium
CCTCTATATCAACGCCTGGCAGGCCATGCCCGGAGGTGGGAAGCTGTTTCTTGAGACGGAAAACGTTGAGCTCGACCGGAACTTTGTAAAGCCATATGGCCTTAATCCCGGTAAATATGTGAAAATCGCTATCGCTGACACGGGCGTGGGTATGGACAACAAGACCCGGGAGAGGATATTTGATCCCTTCTTCACCACCAAGGAGATGGGGAGAGGAATTGGTCTAGGGTTGGCTTCTGCCTATGGCATCATCAAGAACCATGGCGGGATAATTGATGTGAGCAGCAGGAAGGGAGAAGGAAGCACCTTCAGCATATACCTGCCGGCATCAGAAAAGGAGGTCCCGAGAGAGGAGAAATTGCCTGAAGAGGTCTTAAAGGGTGAGGAGACGATTCTTCTTGTGGATGATGAAGAGATGATTATTGATGCTGGGAAAGAGATGCTGGAAGAGATAGGATACACGGTCCTGACAGCCACGAGTGGACAACGGGCATTAGACGCATACAGGGAGAGGGAGAGTGAAATCCACATGGTCATTCTTGATATGATCATGCCGGAGATGGGTGGCGGAGAGACCTACGATAAGCTCAGGGGGGTCGATCCCGAAATAAGGGTTCTCCTTTCGAGCGGTTACAGCGTAGATGGAGAGGCAACCGAGATACTCGAACGAGGCTGTAATGGATTTATCCAGAAGCCTTTCGATATAAAGGAAATTTCTCGCAAGATAAGGGAAATTCTTGAACAAGAATCGGAGAAATAGTTAAAGAGTCTGAAAAGGAAGGCTCCAAATCTGAGTGCGGGGATGGGGGTCACATGACCCCGTACTTTCCCAAGGACAATCTTGGATTCTTGACCTGAAACCAAATATTCGGTCAAGCAGCAATCAGGTGAGAGGCAGGAGGAAGTCCAGAACAGTCTTGTTGAACGCTTCCGGTATCTCCCAGTAAAGGCCGTGACCGCCCCCCTCCAAGACCTGAAGCCTTGCATGGGGAATCCCTGATTTCAGATCTTGTGCCATCCTTGGAGGTGTTAGCTCGTCGTGCCTTCCCACCAGGATCAAGGTCGGCGCAGAGATTTGATCCAGACAATTTCTGAAGTCATGTGAGACATTGGCTTTCAGCTGTCTTTCAAAGGCCTTTGAGTCCCGTGAGAGATATCCTTCTGCAAGCTTTGCCTTGATCTCTCTGACTCTTTCAGGATGTTGTTTGCGGAAAGGCTTTGAAAAAAGCCACGGCATCACGACCGGGTCGGAACCAGCCTTGTTTTTGCCGCTCAAATACTCCTTCCAGGAGTCATATAAGACCCTCATTCACCCCTCACCCCAGGAGGTGGTGCTGGCAAGTATCAGGCTTATTAACCTTTCAGGGGCTGAAAGGGCTATCTGTTGTGCGATCATTCCCCCCATGGAGGTCCCCAGTAGATGGGCCCGATCAATTCTCAAATAGTCCATAAGCCCGATGGTATCTCTCGCCATTGTCCCGGTCGTGTAGGCTTCTTTTGAACCGGTACTTTCCCCCGAGTCACGGTTGTCAAAGGCAATCACCCTGAAATGTTTGGAAAATTCCGGGATCTGAAAACCCCAGGTCGTGAGGTCCTGGCCCAGACCAAGGACCATCACAAGGGGAGTCCCCTGGCCATATTCCTCATAATTGATTTGGATCTCGCCTATCTCTGCCTTTGGCATTTGCCCCTCCTTTTTCTCTCAAGGATTGGTTGCAGTAAATTATCAGACAAAGATGCATGTTACAAGGAGAACCTTTGGTCCCTTTAATTCCCTTGAGCCCCGGACCCTTGACCTCTTTGATCTTTTGGAATATGAACGTGGTTGGTAACACTATAGACCTTTGAAACCAGGGCAATGGGGATTCCGTTTTGAAGGGCGTAAAACTCGACCATAAGAGAGCGTAAAGAAATCACGTGCCGTGGGAGAAAACAGGGGGAGGTACTTTCGCGAAAGTTTAATCGTTCTTGGTGGGCTCTTTGTCCGTGATTCCTTAACGCTCTCTAATGGTCTCAGACAGGGTTACACCCTTCAAAACGGAACCCCCATTGCCCCTTCTAATCAGTCA
>JABMQV010000435.1 GCA_013203065.1 Desulfobacteraceae bacterium
CCCAAGGCCACCAAATACGTTACTTAAGAACCTCAGTTCCTGCCCAAACTGCTGGGCGGGGTATTTATATACACACTTCTTGTCAGGTATGTACCACCAAAGAGTGTCTCCATTATAGATTATGGTTTCGGATCTTGGTGTTTCTTGCTCCAGCCTCATGTAATGTGAAGGCTTAAAGTATATTCGTCCTGTGGCCAGATCTCCTTTGACCTGGCCGCCCAGCATGGACATGGACCGCGTTATCACCTCACGGGTATAGGTAACAGAGAGCCCAGGGAGATGGCCATACTTGTTCCGTATACCATCAAGGATATTTGATAGATCATTGCTGGCAAAAGCAGGGCATACAAAAAAAGACACCACAAGATGGAAAATAATGATATATCTTAACATGTTACGTCCCCCTCCCGTATACCTCCCGCGGTCGGACACCATCTGAGGGCCCTACAATCCCTTCCTTTTCCATAACCTCAATCATCCGTGCGGCACGATTATAACCTACCCTGAGCTTACGCTGTATCATTGAAATGGATGCCTGTCCCGTCTTAACTACAACTTCAATTGCCTGGTCATATTTCTCATCCAATTCTATTTCATCTTCCTCTGATTCCTCACTTCTGGCAATCTCTGACAAGATGGTAGTATCATAATCCGGCTTCTTCTGGTTTCTTAAGAAATCAGCTACCTTTTTTATTTCTTCTTCAGAGACATATGCACCATGTATTCTCACAAGGTTAGCAACTCCTGGAGGCAAGAACAGCATATCTCCCTCACCTAAAAGATTTTCAGCTCCCATTGTATCCAGTATCGTTCGGGAATCCACTTTGGAGGATACCTGAAAGGATATTCGGGTCGGGAAATTGGCCTTGATAATACCTGTAAGAACATTTACCGAGGGGCGTTGTGTCGCAATAATAAGATGAATGCCGGCTGCTCGGGCCATTTGAGCAAGCCGTGTGATCGCTTCCTCAACTTTCCTTAAAGAGACAATCATTAGATCTGCTAATTCGTCAATGATAAGTATGATATACGGCAGGGGCTTATCAGTCACATGCGTATTATCCAATTTCCCTTTTTTCTGATCTTTTAGGATCTTGCGGTTATAGGTGTTAATATTTCTCACCCCCCTGTCAGACAATAGCATGTAGCGTCTTTCCATCTCTTCCACTGCCCATCTAAGGGCCTTGGTGGCCTCTTTGGGCTGGGTCACCACCGGATGAAGCAGGTGGGGGATATCCTGGTATACGGAAAGCTCAATCCTTTTCGGGTCAATCATCAAAAGTCGTACCACTTCCGGAGAAAACTTGAAAAGCAGACTCTCGATCATGGTATTTATGGAAACACTTTTTCCCGTCCCGGTGGCCCCGGCCACAAGCAGATGGGGCATCCTGGATAGATCTGTGACCACGGGCAATCCGGTGATGTCCTTTCCAAGGGCTATTGGCAATTTGTACTTGGAGTTCTTGTAGGAGGGGCTTGACAGGACCTCCTTCAGGTAGACCATTTCCCTCTGGTTGTTGGGTATTTCGATCCCGATGGCTGCCTTACCCGGAATCGGCGCGACGATTCTGATGCTGGGCGCCCTGAGGGCCAGCGCAAGATCATCTGATAGGCCTGCCACCTTGCTTATCTTTATGCCCGGCGCCGGCTTGAATTCATACATGGTAATCACCGGGCCCGGCAAAATCTCCCTGACCTCGCCTTCCACACCAAAGTCGGCCAGTTTCTTTTCAAGACGGCGGGCATTCATTTCAAGGCTTTCCTGCTGAATGTCCTTGTTCTCTCTTTCAGGCGGATCATTGAGGAGGTTCAATGGAGGCAACTTGAATTCCCCTGCCGCATGCATGAACAGGAACTGCTCCTGTTCGGGTCTCTTATCCTTGTCCGGGGCCGGCCTGACAATGGTCACCTTGGGCTTCGATTTCATCTTTTCCCTGGCCAGGGAGCTCTTTCGCGCCCGCCGCTTTCGCTCTTTCTTTTTTTCAGCCCTGTCTCTGATGCGTCTTATCAAACCCAGGACCCTCAGGCCCAGGCCCGAAAAGAGGCTGCCCAATGAGAGGTGGGTTGCAATCAAGAGGCAAATAATAAAGATTATTGAGAGGAAAACATAGGCCCCGAACTGGTTCAGGAAGCTTTTTGCCCATCCGGCTAGGTACAGCCCAACCAGTCCGCCAGCAATCATGTTTCCATCCCTGAAAGTCACAATTTCATGAAATTGCAGACATAGGATACCGGAAAAGCAAAGGGGGAGCACGAGGGAGGCACTGGCGGTTATGACCGGATACGTTGGCCCGCGACCACGGAATGAGAGGTAGGTCAAGGCAAGCAAGATAATTACAAACCAGAAGGCGGAAAAACCGAGCAGGAAAAACAGCCCGCCAGCCAGGTGTGCCCCAACGGTGCCGAAAAGATTATGAGATTTGCTCAGGGAACCGGTTACATTCCAGAAAAGCTTATCCGCCGGGTGATATGAAAAAAGGCTTCCACCCAGGATAATGGCCGTGAGCAGGAAGACGAGGCCAAGGATCTCTTTTCCGATGGGACGCGGGGGCTTATCCGTTTTGTCTTTGTGTTTTGCTCCTGCTTTTCGGGTCAAATTTCATCTCCCGGATTTGGTCTTTGGTGGTCCCATGATCCTGACTGTGACAGGGAATGCAGTGGCCGCGTGCTTCCAGAATAGCGGAAATCAAAACAGATTTCAATCGGTGATCGTCGGAGCAGGCACCATTGAGGCCCTGCTGTCGATCGGACGAAGCCTCCCAACTCTAGACCGGGATGATAACCGGGATGATCAAGGGTCTTCTTTCAATGACGCTTTGGAAAAAGCGTTTCAACCGCCTCCTTATATCCATCTCCACCCCGGTCCACTCGATGGGTGATGATGGGTCAAGTTCATCAAGGACTTCCAGTACAATGCATTTGGCATCCTCCAGGATTGACCCTGTCTCGTCTTCAAACACAAACCCCTTGGAGATAATTTCAGGGCCATAAACCGTCTCTGCAGTATCTTTACCCAGGGCCAGCAGGACCACCACCATGCCATGCCTGCTGAGCCTCCTTCGATCCCTCAGGACCATTTCTTCCACATCTCCTACCCCTTTTCCATCCACAAAGATCCGACCCGTATGGACATGCCCTTTCATCCGCAATTCCTGATTTTCAAAAGAGATGATGTCACCGTCTTCTGCAATAATCACCCGATCCTTATCCATGCCCGTTTCCAACGCCAGTTGTGCGTGTTTAACAAGATGTCTGTATTCACCATGGATGGGTATGAAAAAGCGCGGCTTCACCAAATTTAACATGAGTTTCAGCTCTTCTCTTCTGGCATGGCCGGAGGTGTGTATTTCAGATACCTTTTCATAGACCACCTCGGCACCCATGCGATAGAGGTTGTTTATGGTGGAGGTTATTGCCTTTTCGTTGCCAGGGATAAATCGCGAAGAAAGGATGACCGTGTCAGCCGGCTTTATGGTAATGCGTTTATGATGTCCTTGGGCCATCCTGGTGAGAGCCGACATGGGTTCACCCTGGCTTCCAGTGGTGATGACTGTAATGTGCCGATCCGGAAACTGATTGATCTGGCTCTCGCTGATTTCCACATCCTCAGGTATGTTGATAAATCCTTCTTGCTTGGCAATACCGATATTTGTGAGCATGCTTTTCCCGTTAAAGACCACCTTCCTTCCAAATTGCACTGCCAGATTGACGACTTGTTGAATTCGAGTCATATTGGAGGCAAAACTGGCCAATATGAGCCTGCCTTGACATGCCCGGAACAGGTCTTCGAGGGTTCTTGACACCTCTCTCTCACTAAGGGTAAACCCCTCCTTTTCGGCGTTGGTGGAATCGGAGAACAGGGCAAGGACCCCCTTTTCTCCAAAGTGGGCAAAGCGGCCCAAGTCCGTAAATTGGGAGTCTACTGGGGTGGAATCGATTTTGAAGTCACCGGAATGTATGATAGTCCCCTCATCAGTCTCAATTGCAAGGCCGACCCCGTCAACGATGCTATGGTTCACCGCGATATATTCCACCTTGAAGGGACCCAATTGGGTGGCATCGCCAGGCCTAACCTTGAAAAGATCGGGGGGGTTCGGTAAATGGTGTTCCTTTAGCTTTTCCCTCAATAACTCCAGTGTGAAGCTGGTACCAAATACGGGGACACAGATCTCTTTCAGGAGGAAGGGCATTGCGCCGATATGATCTTCATGGCCATGTGTCAAAATTATGGCCTTGACCCTGGCCCTGTTTTCCCTGAGGTATTGAAAATTCGGTATCACCAGATCCACTCCGAGCATATAGTCATCCGGGAACATGATACCTACGTCCACCACCAAGATGTAATTGTCATCCTGGATGGCCATCATGTTACATCCGATTTCTCCCAGACCGCCCAGCGGAATGACCTTGATCATTTCTATCCCTATTTGTTCAAAAGCTATTCCTCCTACCCCCTGGAGGTTACCTGTCACGGGGGCAGCAAAGTCAAAAGTCGATTATTTCATTGAATAAACAACAGCTTATCCTTTTAGAGCGTAACAGTCAATAGGGAATGGCTTTCAGCAACAACAGGCCTTGTCAATCAGCTTGATTTGGCATATTTTTTTGTGGTAGGGTGCCGTATGACGTGATAATCACCGTTCCTATCAAACCCTTTTCAGATCACTCAAAAAAAGGAGATGAAAAAATGGCGGGCATAAATAAAGTGATACTGATCGGAAATTTGGGAAAAGACCCTGAAGTGCGTTATACACCCAGCGGGGCAGCAGTGGCTAATTTCTCTATTGCCACCAGTGAGGAGTGGAAAGATAAAAATACCGGTGAAAAGCAGGAACGCACCGAGTGGCACAGGATTGTTGCCTTTGGCCGTCTCGGAGAAATCTGCGGGGAATATCTTCATAAAGGTAAGCAGGTGTTTATAGAGGGCAGATTGCAAACAAAGGCCTGGGAAGACCGGGATGGCAATAAACGGTGGACCACGGAAATAGTTGCACTCGGCATGCAGATGTTAGGTTCAGCAACAAAAGGTGGGAGGGTAGAGTCCTCAGATAAGAGCTTTCCCGTGGAAGAACCGATAAATGTCCCGGACGACGAAATCCCCTTTTGAAGCCGGCTAGGTCAGGTCTTATCCTCGACGGTTGTTTCTTCTTCCTCTTTGGGGGCAGTTATCTCGTCTTGGGATTCGGTGGTGGCCTTTTTAAAATTCTTGATTCCTTTGCCGAGCCCACTGCCTATCTGGGGCAGTTTGCCAGCCCCGAAAATGATCAGGATGATGATCAAAATTATGACCAATTCTGGCATGCCTATACCAAACATTGATTCACCTCCGCTCTTTCGAGCCTAATCCTCTAATTCACCAATCAATCGTCTGAATTCATCCGAATTCCTGAACTCCCCCATGGCCTCCTGGTAATCCAACCAGGCAGTCCAAAGATTGCGCCATTGCTCATTGTGCCAGAAGGCTCCAGACCCCTTTTTCCTTTTTGACATTTTCAGGAAGTCTTCATATTCGGCCCGGCAGACTTGGCACAGATTGCAATCCGAATGAGAAGGAACAGGTATACAGGACGACTCCGTCTCTTTCATGTGATGCCCGCACATGGCGCACCGAAATTGGCAGGAACCGCATTGAACCACCCTTTGAACCGTTTCAGACTTGTGCCGATGGGTCTCTACCTGCCTTCTTAGCCTCTTCTCTTCAAGCCGATCTGTAAAATCGATAACCTTTTTCATCGGGAGTTGCCTCCTGAGTCACTCTTGATGCGAGAGCCCTTAATAGTACCATCAAAGCATGTGAGAGTCAAGAAAGGTTCGAAACGGGTCAGTTCTTTCTCATGACCGCCAGGACGGTTTCCCCAAGTGTGCCAAGATTTAGAGCGACAGCAATGCCTGCCTCCTGCAAGGCGGCTATCTTGTCTTCTGCCTTTCCCTGACCGCGCGCGATAATTGCACCCGCATGACCCATCCGCCGGCCAGGAGGCGCTGTTTGGCCTGCGATGAATGCTATCACCGGTTTATTGAATTCTTTTTGGATGAATTCGGCTGCCTCTTCTTCGGCAGTGCCGCCGATTTCTCCGATGAGAACGACCCCTTTGGTTTCACTGTCCTTTTTGAATCTGATGAGATGATCGATAAAGGTGGTTCCTATTATGGGGTCCCCGCCGATCCCAATGCAGGTGGATTGCCCCAGCCCGGCCCTCGTCAGCTGGTCCACCACTTCATAGGTGAGGGTTCCACTCCTTGAAATGACCGCCATGTTCCCCTGTCTGTGTATTTCCCCTGGCATTATGCCCACCTTGGTCTTTCCGGGTGAGATAATCCCGGGACAATTGGGCCCGATCAGAACAGCATCTTTGTCTCTTAGAAAGCTGGCCACCTTGACCATATCCAGGACTGGAATTCCTTCTGTGATACACACAATCACCTTCACTCCCGCAGAGGCCGCATCTATGATGGCATCTGCCGCAAAGGGTGGCGGCACAAAGATGCAGGAAACATTTGCCCCTTCCTTTTCCACTGCCTGTTTGACCGTATTGAAAACCGGCACACCCTCCACCTCCTGTCCGCCCTTCCCGGGTGTGACACCCGCGGCCACCACCGTTCCGTACTCCAGCATCCGCTTGGTATGGAAGGTCCCCTCACGCCCGGTAATACCTTGAACAACCACCCTGCTGTTTTCGTCCACAAGTATACTCATGATCAAACAACCCCTGACACCTGCTTTGCCACTAGTTTGGCTGCCTCAGCAATATCTCTTGCAACCAAAAATTCCAGTTCCGCTTCCTCGAGGATCGTTCTGGCTTCCTCCACATTTGTCCCCTCCAGCCTCACGATCAGGGGGACACGGATTTCCTTTCTTTTCGCCGCCGCAACAAGACCTCTCGCCAAGACATCACACCTCAATATCCCGCCAAATATGTTTATGAGTATGGCCTTGACCCGTCTGTCTTTGAGGATAATCTCAACCCCTTTTTCGATCATAGCTTCGCTTGCCCCGCCCCCTACATCCAGGAAATTGGCTGGCTCTGCCCCGGCCATCTTTATGACGTCCATGGTTGCCATGGCAAGACCTGCCCCATTGACCATACACCCGATATTGCCATCCAGACGAATATAGTTCAGGTGGTATTTCTCCGCCATCAACTCCAGGGGATCCTTCTCCCTCGGGTCGTCAAGTTCCAGGAGTTCCTTCTGTCTGAAAGGGGCGTTATTGTCAATGATGACCTTTGCATCCAGTGCAACGGCCCTACCCTCCCTGGTCGTGGCAATGGGGTTGATCTCAATCAGGGAACAATCAAGGCTTATGAACATCTTGTAGACATTGGCCATGACGTCCATCAATCCTCTGATGGCCGCCGGGGTGGGAGGGGGTTCCACGCTGTAAAGCAAATTTCTTGCCTGATGGGGCATCCATCCCACCGCGGGCTCAACGTGCTCTTTAAAGATAACCTCAGGGGTCTTGGCAGCGATCTCTTCGATCTCCATCCCCCCAGCTGTACTAAAAATCATGGTGGGGCTGGCACTCGATCGGTCAATCACCATACTGAGATAGAACTCCCGATCGATCTCAATCCCCTCCTCTATGAGGACTTGGTTGACAATGACGCCTTCGGGCCCTGTCTGTTTGGTCACCAGGGAATTTCCCAAAAGGGCCTCCGTTGCGGTCACCACCTCATAGGGGTAATGGGCCAGTTTGATGCCCCCGGCCTTGCCACGGCCGCCCGCATGGACCTGGGCCTTGATCACCCAGGGGGCCCCCTTAATGGTTTGGGCCGCCTTGGTCGCCTGCTCAGCGGTTGTTACAAGCTGACCATTTGGAATGGGGATTCCTGACTTCAAAAAGATCTCTTTGGCCTGGTATTCATGCAATTTCATGGTGTTCGTGCTCCAGTCTCAAATAAATATTTCTTCACAAGCCTGCGGCTACTGAGAGGGAGATCTTGGAGGCTATTCTTATTTTCCTTCACTTCAATTGTCAAGGAAGATGGGTTCGCCGAGCAGTTTAAAGAGAGCCGGAATTCTTGCCTGCAGAGGCCTTGATTCTTCTGCGGATAAGAAGGTATCCACC
>JABMQV010000436.1 GCA_013203065.1 Desulfobacteraceae bacterium
GCTGGGACCATCAGCATAGCTAAAGGTTTAAGGGACTAATGAATAAAAACGATTACCAATCCCAGGGCCCAGCAATAAGGCGCAAAATAGTACAGATGACCTTTTCTGACCATGCCCATTAGGAACTTGAGTGCTAGAATACCAACCAGGGTTGATGTTCCGAATCCCACGAACAGGGGAACAAGTCCCACTTTTTGGAGGGCACTCTGGTTCAGATGTAAAAGGAGGGCGCCAAGAATTGCCGGTATGGAGAGAAGAAAAGAGAAGCGGGCCGCCAATTCCCTGTCCAAGCGGCACAAGAGCGCGCATACAATCGTAGCCCCCGATCGCGAGATTCCCGGCATGATGGCCAGACCCTGGGCCGTCCCAACGGCCAGGGCCGCCAAGAGGCCAACCTGCGTCCGGGTTCCGTAGTCCTTTGGTATGAGGCGTGAGCAACCAACGATAAATCCAGTGGCAACGAGCATTACGCCGACCATGGTCAAGGAACCAAAGATCTTTTCGAGGGGGGTCTTGAAGACAACTCCGATAATGCCGGTTGGGATAGAGCCCACGAGCACCCACAAGACCAGCCTGGCGTGAGGGGTTTCGAAGTCAAATCGCAACAGGTCCGCACCCATTTTCCTGAGATCGGAACGGAAATAAAGACATATCGCCAAAAGCGTTCCCAGGTGCAGGGAAATATCCAGAAGGAGTTCTGGTTCGCTCATGCCGAGGAGGTTCTGGAAGAGCACGAGATGGCCTGAACTACTGACAGGCAAGAACTCGGTCAACCCTTGAACGATTCCCAAGAGAATGGTCCCGTCGGTTTCCATGAAATCCCCTCCTCCTCTTCCTAATCGTTTATCAGATGCCAGCTCAGATTGGAAGCCTAACTTTAATTGCGTTTCCGGTTGTATTCATATCCGAGAATGTTTAGTTTTAGAAAATATGCAAAGAGTTCCGATTAATAGGCCATGAAAAGGTGGAAAAGAAGGGCTCAGGGAAAACACTACGGAATATTAGCTGGTTACGCTAATATAAAACAAGGATAAACAGATTTTCTTAAAAAGCTGGATAGTGACCAAAAAAAATATTGACATGTTTATCACAACTGATTATGGTTACTATTAGCGTTAAGAATTATTGAACTGCCCCAATGAGGGGCGATTCTCTGGCCTAACCCCGAATAGTTGCCGGAACAGAAATGGTTGCCCATCAAAGGCTGTTTCGCCTGAGGATGTCTAGTTTGGTGTGTGGCAATCAACTGGTTTCGGAGGTGCTGGCATGAACGGTCAAATAAGATCTTCCATCATCGACTCGAAATCCCTTCATCTGGTTTTCCTCTCCTTTCTATCCTTGACAGTGATCCTTGTTTTATTGACCAATCTTGTTTACTCGGCCGAGGTCACGCTGGTGTGGGACCCCAATACCGAAGAGAACGTGGCCGGGTACCGCCTACACTACGGTTTTGAAACCCGAAAATACATTTATGACATAGACGTGGGAAATCAAACCAGCTACATGATTACGGGGCTCGATCCGGGGGTCTCCGTCTATTTTGCGGCGACCGCATACGATATATATGGGACGAAGAGTGATTATTCCGAGGAATTGGCCTACCTTGTACCGGAGGTTCGGTTGCCAACGGCGAATGCAGGGCCGGATCAGTCCGGACGAGCGGGGGATCTGGTCACTCTGGACGGTTCCGCTTCGGTGGACTTGGATCATGGAATAGCCGCGTACCTCTGGTCTCAGATTGGGGGGTCCCCGGCGATATTGTCTGACCTGGGAAAGGCAGAAACAACTTTTGCCGTTCCTGAGGATGCTGTGGAAGGCGAAAATCTGATTTTCAAGCTCTTGATCGTTGATGAGGCCGGGTTTGAATCTGAGGATACCTGTGTGATAACCGTTTCCAATCGCACCACATACGAAGACGGGGAGGATGACGCCACGGATGGTTGGACCATTTATGACAGCAAACCGTCAGGAGCTGCCATAAGTAATGTCTACGATGAAGACCTGAAAAGCTGGGTGATTGAGCTGTGGGGTGCCGGGACAAAAAACGGGTATCGCCTCGGGAATAGGGATGGGAGTAAATGGCGGAACAGGAGCCAGTTTGTTGTCCAATGGCGTATGAAAACCGTTGAAGATTTCAAGGTTTATCTTGACGTGGAGACCAATTCAGGCCACCGCTATATTTACTTTAAGCCGGATGATTCGAATCGACTCGGACTCAAGGAATATGTACACCACGGTCTCGGATCCCATGTGACGGATGGAAAATGGCATACCTTTACCCGATGTCTCCAGACCGATCTTAATGAGGCCCAACCCGGTGTGCGCATAGAAGAAGTAAACGGGTTTCTGATCCGTGGCAACGTCAGGGTTGATGATATAAGACTGATGGACGCTCTCCCCGGTGAAATCGTTTACGAAGACGGGGAAGATGGTAAGATGAGCGGATGGCATATATATGATGACGATCCAATTGGGGCAATAATCAGCAATGTCTATGACGAAGATCGGGGAAGCCGGGTAGTAGAGCTATCGGGTTCAGAGCGGTCGAACGGTTATAGCTTGCGAAACGAGGACGGGACAAAATGGCACAATTCGACCCAATCCACCATTGAGTGGAGCATGAGCTATTCCGAACGATTTACCATCTACGTTAATCTTGAGACCACTTCGGGATATCGGCAGCTCTATTACTCTCCTGTTGATAATGATGAAATGGGACAGGAAAAGGTCATACGATACGGTCTTGGTTCAGGTGCCACGGATGGCAACTGGCGGACCTTTACCCGGAATCTACAATCTGACCTGGAAAAGGCCCAGCCCGGCGTGAAAATCCTGGAAGTGAACGGGTTCGACATCCGGGGTAGCGGCAGGGTAGATGATATCAAGCTCAAAGGGAGATGATCCGGCTGACCCGGCGTCAGGAGGAGAACACACCATGATTACCCGGGATAATCGCTTTAAAAAAACCGCCTGTATACTGGTTTTTCTGTTCCTTGCGTTTTTTTCCGTTGCCTCAAAATGCTGGGCCACAATCTATTATGTGGATTCAACCAGTGTTGCGAGCGACAGCAATACGGGTTTGGATGAAAGCAACCCCTGGCGAACCATTTCCAAGGCCGCCGCCACAGCAGATGCCGGAGATTTTGTTTATGTCAAGAACGGGATATATTATGAAACTTCAGAGGTTCGTATAAACAATTCCGGGAGAGAAGGGTTCCCCATCACGTTCCAGGCCTATGCGGGCCATTCTCCCGTCATTGACGGCTCAGAGAGTACGGCCAGCAAACTCATTCACATTCGGGGGAAGGACTATATTATTCTGGATGGTTTTGAGATAAGAAATGCCTACAAATATGCTGTCTGGGTAGATGGTAGCAATAACATCATCCGCAATAACAGAATTCACGATAATGGCAGAGATGGCGGATACCGTAACGGCATCACCCTGAAGGCAGAGGTTGGAGCGGGTCTGCATAACACCATCACCCGCAATGAGGTATATTCTAACTCGTGGAACGGAATCAGTGTGGAAACCTGCAATTACACGACCATCAGCTACAATACCTCTTATGATAACGGCCACCAGGGGGTTAACGTTTTCCCGAAAACAACCGCCTTTACCGGTGTAGAGGAGGGAAACAATATAACATTTAACATCATCTTTCAAAACGAAGAAAGCGGGATTTACACCCGGTACCAACGCAATAATGAGATTTCAAACAATTTCGTGTACGAAAATGGCCAGTGGGGGATATCTTTTGCCGGCGGAGGATCGGGGAATCCGGGAAGCGGGAATGCCTATCGATCCAATACAAAGGTCTATAACAACACCATCGTGAACAACGGCTACGACGGTCTTTACATTCATACGGGCTCCCATGTCACTGTCAAGAACAACCTCTTCTACAAAAACAATCATGCCCCTGCGTGGCCTGAGGGCGACGGGAAGGCCAACCTGAGAGTGGGAAATATAGATGGATGTGTCATCGACCACAATTTTTATGTGGAATACCCGAATACCACGGGGCCGTTCTATTTCAACACAGACATGACACTGGCGGCCTGGCAGGGCAGGGGATTTGATGTTCATGGAATAAGTGAAGGGACGGCAGGCTTCACCGATCTGGAGCATGATATCTATACGTTGAGTTCAAATTCTGATGCGATTGATGCGGGCGCTGATCTTTTATCGGAAGGTATCACCCAGGACATCAATGGTGTGTCCAGACCCCAGGGTGTTGGCTTTGATATTGGGGGATGCGAGTCCCCCTTTGGCATATCCCCGGCTCCACCAACAAACCTGAGAGTCCGGCAGTGAGTGGGTCCCCAACGACTTACCCCCCTTATCTTGCCTACCCCCACCTTCTGGAAGGCCTTGGAACGTAAGTTCTCAATAAACTCGGGTACCGTGGGGTTCGGTTGTTTCTTTCAGGCTCTCTCTAAACCTTTAGTCGCAGCGTGGCTGATATTTGGGGTTTTGCCGAAAGCACGGAGAAGTTAATATGGCTTATCGGGAGAAAACCCCAAATATCAACCACTACGAAAGTGAGAAGTAAATCCACATTGAGAGAGCGCCTTCAAGAAACAACCGAACCCCCCTCCAGAAATCCTATTATTTCTCCCGGAC
>JABMQV010000437.1 GCA_013203065.1 Desulfobacteraceae bacterium
GCGGGTCATGAGGCCTACCTGGAAGAAGACGAACCGGAATTTGTAACGGAGGTGATGAGGCCCATGCTGGCCCAGCGGGGGGACAAGCTCCCGGTGAGCGCCATGCCCCCGGACGGGATTTTTCCCACGGGGACCACCCGGTATGAAAAGAGGGGCATTGCCATCAACACACCCCAGTGGATTCCGGAAAATTGTATCCAGTGCAATCAGTGCGCCTTTGTCTGCCCCCATGCGGTTATCCGCCCTGTCCTGGCACGGGAAGAGGACCTCAAGAATGCCCCGGAGGAGTTTGTTACCGAGGATGCCAAGGGCAAGGAACTGAAGGATCTGAAGTTTCGGATCCAGGTCAGCACCCTTGACTGCACGGGATGTGGAAATTGTGCCCAGGTTTGCCCCGCCAAGAAAAAGGCCCTGGTCATGAAGCCCCTGGGCAGTCAGACCAAGGTCCAGGTCCCGAACCACCGGTTCTCAACCCGATTGCCCTCCCTGGGTGACATGATGCCGGTGACCTCGGTAAAGGGGAGCCAGTTCCGGCAGCCCCTCTTTGAATTCTCCGGGGCGTGTGCGGGGTGCGGTGAGACCCCTTACATCAAGCTGGTCACCCAGTTGTTCGGGGACCGGATGCTGATCGCCAATGCCACCGGCTGTTCTTCCATTTACGGGGGATCGGCGCCGAGCTGCCCCTATACCGTAAATGCGGAGGGGCATGGCCCTGCCTGGGCCAACTCCCTCTTTGAGGACAACGCGGAGTACGGGTTCGGCATGGAACTGGGGGTTACCCAGAGGCGCGAAAAACTTGCCGATCTGGTCCGGGAGGCCA
Organism: Desulfobacteraceae bacterium; assembly: GCA_013203065.1. The sequence continues at coordinate 821 of JABMQV010000437.1, forward strand.
TAACGGGTGATGTCTCCAAGGGGCTTCAGGAGGCCCTCCGGGGGTGGCTCGACAATATGAATGATGGAGAAAAATCAAAGGAATTGGGCAGAAAGATCACCGAGCTGATTGGCGAGGGGATTGCCAATCCGGAAGTGGAACTCAATCCCGTGCTCCTTGAGATCTTGAACCGCAGGGACTACCTCACAAAGAAATCCATCTGGATCATCGGCGGGGACGGGTGGGCCTATGATATAGGCTACGGCGGTCTGGATCACGTGATTGCCATGGCCCATGATGTCAATATCCTTGTCCTGGATACCGAGGTCTACTCCAATACCGGCGGGCAGTCCTCCAAGTCAACGCCAACGGGTGCTGTGGCCAAGTTTGCCGCCAGTGGCAAGCCCACCCGCAAGAAGGATCTGGGACTCATGGCCACAACCTACGGCTATGTGTATGTGGCCTCTGTGGCCATGGGGGCAAACAAGATCCAGCTCATGAAGGCCGTTACAGAGGCAGAGAGCTATAACGGACCTTCCCTCATTATTTCGTACTCACCGTGCATCAATCACGGTATCAATATGGGCCTCAGCCAGGAGGAGGAAAAGCGGGCGGTGGAAGCGGGTTATTGGATGCTTTATCGGTATGATCCCAGACTCGAGGAGGAGGGGAAAAACCCCTTTATCCTGGACTCCAAGGAACCGAAGGGGGACCTCAAGGAGTTCCTCATGGGCGAAGTCCGCTATTCAAGCCTGACAAGGACCTTTCCCGAGAACGCAGAGCGCCTGTTTAAAAAGGCAGAAGAGGACGCAAAAAAACGATACGAGCTTTACAGACGCATGGCGGACCAAGGAAGTGAAGGCGATTGATGTAGAGACATAAGGAAGGTAAAGGGTTATTGGTTATTCGTTATTGGTTATTTGGCCTTTGGCAATTGGCATTCGGCCTTCGGCATTCCGACCTCTGACCCCTGATTATCGATCACTGGGTTTCGGGTAAGTTCTCAATAAACTAGGGCACCGTGGGGTTCAGCTGTTTCTCTCCGGCGCTCTCTAAACCGGTCGTCGTAGCGTGGTTAATATTTGGGCTTCCGGCTCGCCTCCAAGAAACCCCCGAACTTATTGAGAAGCTACATATTTTTTGAGTGAGGAAGATAAATTTAGATGGAACAGATATTGGTTGAGGTAGTGGCCCCGATGCTTTCAACCGTGGAAATGAGTTGCCTGAGATTCAGCGCTATCCTTGGGAATGCGAGGTTGAGGGCCAAATACCGCAATGACTGCGTGGATGAGTACCCGGAGGATTGGAAGGAGGCCGTGAGTTATCTTTCAGAATGGATCACGGAGGTCTCAAGACTTTATCGTCACCGGGTAAGGATCCGGGTGATTGATGCGCAAACGCCCATGGGGTTTTGGATGCAGATACGACATAGGCTTTTTCGTTTTCCCGCCTTTATCGTGGACCGGAAACGCACTTACATCGGGTGGGACCCACAAGAATTGGAGGAACTCATCGACGAACGTATCCACAATCAGAAATGATCCAGCGGGGGGTGGTTATTTGTTATTCGTTATTGGTTAATGGTTATTCGGCAATCGGCAATTGGCAATCGGCAATTGGCATTCGGCAATCCAATTGGTCATTCGGCCTTGAACCTCGGACTTCGGACATTGAACCTTAAACTTTAAACTTTGATGCCCATGTAAAAAGTCTCCAAGGCC
>JABMQV010000438.1 GCA_013203065.1 Desulfobacteraceae bacterium
CCCCTGACAGGGAAGGGGGAAAGATCAAGGAGTACGAGATGAAAGTCAAGAGAAAGATTGTTGAGATCGATGAAGGACGCTGCGATGGGTGCGGGCAGTGTGTGCCCTCCTGTGCCGAGGGTGCCATTGAAATGGTGGATGGCAAGGCTCGTATCGCGGCTGAGAAATATTGTGACGGTCTGGGCGCATGCCTCGGAGAGTGCCCGAATGATGCCCTGACCATTATAGAACGAGAGGCAGAGGACTTTGATGAAGAGGCCGTGGAGGCCCACCTCCAGGCAAAAGAAAAGGAGGAATCAACCATGCCGTGCGGGTGTCCCTCAGCAAACTTACAGACATTTATCCCTCCGGCCTCAACCCAAGACACAAATCATGCTGGAAAGGAGAGCCGTTCCGTATCCAGTCTCTCCCACTGGCCGATCCAAATCCGTCTGGTTCCGCCAACCGCGCCTTTTCTCAAAGGGGCAGATCTGTTGGTGGTTGCCGACTGCGTGGCCGTGGCCTACCCGAATCTAAACTCTGATTTCCTGTCGGGCAAGGCCGTCCTCATCGGGTGCCCAAAGCTGGATGATGCCGAGGCCTACATCGAAAAATTCACTGAAATATTCAGGACGGCCGACCTGAAGAGGGTCACCGTACTGATCATGGAAGTTCCCTGCTGTTTTGGGCTTGAAACGATTATCAAAAGGGCGATGGAGGCGGCCGGAAAAGAGATCCCCCTTGAGGAAGTGGTTATCAGTACACGGGGTGAGATTCTGAGGCGGGAAAAGATGGCAGCCTGAATCGGAAACGCTGTTTCTTGAATTTAGTTTTGCCCGGCCATGCGGGGGCCGCCCCCTTTTTCCAGAAGGCCCTGCATGGCCTCTTTTACCCGATCCATCAATTGGTTGATGTTTTTTCTGCCATAACCTTTTAATGAAATAGGTTCTCCAATGTGGATGCCAAAGGATCCCTTTCTGATTTTGAGGCTGCCCTTGGGAACGATTCGGTAACTCTCGCTAATGGCCACGGGAACAATGTCACAGCCGGACTTCAGGGCAAGATTAAACCCACCCCTCTTAAAGGGCAACAGCCTTCCATCAACGCTCCTGGTTCCCTCCGGGAACATCACAACGGATACGCCGCCTCTGATTTTCTGGGCTGCCTCCTTCATGCTCTTTACCGCTTTTCTGGGGTCTTCCCTCTCTATCCCTATATAGCCCGCTCTTCTCATGGCGGAGCCAAAAACGGGGACCCTCATGAGTTCCTGCTTCATGATGAACTTGAAATCAATGGGAATATAGGCAAGGAGGGCAAAGATATCAAAAAAACTCTGGTGGTTGGTCATGTAAATGCGAGGGACCCCGGGCTCAACATTTTGAAGCCCCGAGGCCCTGACCTTGACGCCGCAGACCCAGAGAATCGTCTTTGCCCAAGGAACGGCCCCATAAAAATGAACCTTTTTTTCATCCCTGTAAACGAAAGAGAGCACAAGACACCAGAGGCATAAGACTATTGTGTGGATGGCCATAAATGCTTTTAATAGAAAAAATCTGATCATCTGCATCAATCAAGTAATTTTAGGTTGAAGATTTCTTTATACCTCGCCAGGGGAATAATTTCAAATGTTCAGGACAGCAGTGGCATTCTTGCCATATCTCTCAGAATTCTCCCTTGTCTTCGTCGTAACTGTGTGTTCGGCTTTGTTGGGGACCACCGGTGGGGGCTTGGAAGGATGGCGGTCAGGAGTGCGGCCTGGTCCCGGGTGAGACGGGCGGATGGGACGTGGAAATATTTTCGTGCGGCAGCCTCGGCCCCCATGATGCCGTCCCCCCAGTCTACCGTGTTGAGGTAGACCTCAAGTATCCTCTCTTTGCTCCAAAACAATTCCATGAGGAGAGCACAGTAGGCCTCAATCGCCTTTCTCAGCCAGCTCCTTTCGGGCCAGAGAAAAACGGACCTGGCCGTCTGCATGGTAATCGTGCTTGCCCCCCTGGTCCCCTTTCTTGAGGAAATATCTTTGAGCGCCTGATTCATTTCTATAAAGTCGAATCCATGATGGGACAGAAACCGCTGGTCCTCACCTGCCAGGACGGCTCTCCTGAGATGTGGCGAGATATCCTTGAGCGGTCTCCACATATAACTGGGCATGTAATTCCCCGCATTGTCCCTGTTCTCGACCCAATGATAGGCCATCATGGCGGTGAAGGGTGGATTGAAATACCTTAAGGATAGGATTGGGAGTATGCTTAGGATCAAGAGGACAAGAAGTAATTTCAGTCCCCAACGCAAAATTCTCCGGGGCCTTCTTTTTTTCCTCTTCCTAGACAAGTGGTCACTGCCCCTCCCGGTCTTTGACCATTTCCCAGGTCCTGTCCATCAGATCCGGTGATGCCTCACCAAGTTGCGTGCCAGCGGTCTTTAATTCTCTTTCCATCTTTCCAAAACGTTCCAGGAATTTGACATTGGCCATCCGCAGGAGATGTTCGGCATTAAATCCCCAATGCCTGCAAAGATTTACAATGCTAAAAAGCAAATCACCCAGTTCTTCGGCGACCTCCTCTCTTTCATCTCCGGCAATGGCCGAACCGAGTTCATCAAATTCCTCCTGGACCTTATCCCAGATATCATCAGCACTTGCCCAATCAAAGCCCACCTTGGAAGCCCTCTCGCTCACTCTATGGGCCCTGATGAGAGCTGGCAGATCCACCGGGATGCTTTCCAGGAGCCAGGGGGTATCGTCAGAAGAGTCTTTCTCGGCCTTTTTTATTTGGGTCCAATTAAGGGCCACTTCTTCGGCACTATCCACCCTTTTCCGTCCGAATACATGGGGGTGCCTTCGGACCATTTTTTCTGTGATCCTCTCTACGACATCAATAAAATCAAACTGATTTCTCTCGGCCCCCAGCTGGGCCAAAAAGAGGATCTGGAACAGGAGATCGCCCAATTCTGAACAGACCTCCTGGGGGGATGATTGTTCAATGGCCGCCAGGACCTCGTAGGCTTCTTCAAGCAGGTAAATCTTGATGCTGGAAGCTGTTTGCTTTTTGTCCCAGGGGCAGCCATCAGGTCCGCGAAGTCGTTCTACCAGTTCAACGAGGGTCGCAATGGCCTGAAATAATCTATCAAAATCCATATTTTCCTTTGAAACTTCGGGCCTCTTCTGAGATGGACCTGCCGCTCCTTTATTCATTTTTCGAGGATTTTTCTTTCCTGCCATGGTGCAATTCGGGAGATACGATACTTGCTATGGATTGGTAGGAGGTAATGATCATGGGGGCCAATCTTGATTTGGTGATGAGTGGTGCCTTTGAGGGGACAATAAAGGTAAGCAGGACGATGCCGAAATAGATGATGATCAAACCTTTCAGGGTTGCAAGACCGGCACCAAGGATCCTGTTGGCCCATCCCGTAAAGGCCTTTCCAAATAGTTTCTTTAACCCCCGGCCCAAGAGATTGCACAGGATGAAAACAACCGCAAAAATCAGGGCAAATCCCAGCAGAGCAAAAAATTTTCCGGAAGGTATCAATGAACTCAAAAGCCGCGTGAGATGGGGTTGAAGAAGATTGGCAAGGGTGAGCCCCAGGATTAATCCCGCAAGTGAACCCAGCTCCCTGAAAAATCCCCTGAAGATGCCCAGTCCGATGAGTAAGACCATGAGGGCGATAATAATCATATCCGGCACGTTCATAAGTAGTCCCCATTTAGGCCCTTGCATCCCCGTCAGGGGAGGGGGAATGCAACCGGGCTACCCCATGTCAACCAATGGTCTGACCTCTGTAATCTTGAAACGGATAGCGGCATGTATCATTCGTGCGGCCTCCTTGCCGGCCGCCTTTGCAATGTTGTCCTTGATCTGGTCGTAGAATCCGCCACCGGTTTCAATATCCAGGGCTTCGAGATATACCCTGGCGCCCTTCCAGTCTGTGACGGTCTTACCCGGTTCCATGACAATAAAGACCGCCTTTGGGTTTTCCTGGAGGTTATGAAATGTCCTGTTTTTCCCGATCCCCATTACGACGGTGTTTTCGTCAAGCATCTGTGGA
>JABMQV010000439.1 GCA_013203065.1 Desulfobacteraceae bacterium
AAGATGACCATGCCCTTTTTCGATCAGGTCAAACTGTCTGACCATCTGAAAGGCACGCTGGTACCTGGAACATACTTGGTGGATGGAGAATCCATTGTCCCCGTGGGAGAGGTTCTCAAGATAGGACCCGGCTCAAAGCTCAAGTTCTCTCCCAAAGCGAGATTATTGGTAAAGGGTGTCTTGAGAGTGATGGGGTCCGAAGAGCGTTCGGCTGTCTTTGAAGGTAAGGGGTCGCTGGGCATCCACGTGGCACCGGGGGGACGGGCCGAAATCTCCCACGCCAGCCTGAACGGCTGTTCACCCTGCATGGAGGCCCAGGGGGGCGGGCTACAAGTCAAATCAACGACCATTAAGGGCACGGGAGGGGACGGCGTGATAATGGGTCAGGGCTCCCGGTTTGACCTGGAGGATCTCCTGCTGGGCGGTTTTCGCAGAGGGATTGTCGTTGATGGCGGCAGTGGAAAGATTGCAGGAAGCACCATTACCAAAAACGATGTCGGTGTCGAGTTTGGGAGCGGCGCTCTGGAACTGATCAACAATAATATATTCGGAAATAAGGAAAAGGAGGTCTTGTCCCGTGGTAAGCTCATCCTCTACGACAACTACCTGGGTGCCGCAACGGTCAAGGAGGCAAAACTGGGGGGAGATATATTGGTAAAAAGCCTTCTTGACGCCCCTTACCCCCATGGGCGAAAGGTTGTACTGGTAGATGAAAAAGATATCACCCCCGAGGTGATAGAGGCCCGTTTTCAGAAATACAAGGGAAAAGGCATAGAGGCCTTTACAAAAAGGAAATTTGGCGACGCCCATCAGTACTTGACCAAGGCCATGTCTTTGAAAGACGATACAGAAGTCTATCTCTACATGGCATACACGCAAATGATCTTGGGGGAGGAAGCCAATCTGGAACAGACCCTTGAAAAGGCTATAAAGGCCTTTCCGTATGAGGTAAAACTCTACCAGATCTATGTGAAACACCTTGCGGCCAAAGGGAAAAAGCAAGAGGCCTTATCCCTGCTGGAAAAGGCCCTTAAGATGAATCCCGACAACGAAACCCTAAAGATTATGAAACAGGGGCTTACGGAACCCCCAGCCACCCTCGTCAGCAAGGAAAAACCAAAAGGGAAAGCGTTGCCTCCTCCCCAAGAAAAAAAGTCTGTTGCATCGAAAAAGGCCAAGAATGATTTTGAGGATTTCAAGGTCCAAGGCATAGAGGCCTTTAAGAAGAGAAAGTTCAAAGAGGCCAACAAGCACCTCACCAAGGCCCTGGCACTGAAAAAAGATAAGGACGTCTATCTCTACCTGGCTTACACCCAGATGAATCTGGGCGAAAAAACCAAGGTCGAAAAAACATTGGAGAATGGCCTCCGAGACTTTCCCAAAGAGGTGAAGCTCTATCAAATATATGTAAAGCACCTTTCAGCTGCGGGTGAGAATGAAAAGGCCCTCTCCCTGACTCAGAAGGCCCTCAAGATTGATCCCAAAAACAAAAACCTACAGTTCATGAAGGAATATCTGGAAGGGAAGTAAAAGAAATTGACTATTGAATATTGAATATTTGTGGAATGGCTTCGCTACCCCAATTCTGATGCCGGAAATTGGGATCGGAAAACAGATCTACGATGTCGGGGAAAACGCCACATGAAAAAAATCGCCCTACTCCTAACGATCCTATCTCTTTTTCTCGCCTATCACTCCACCTGCCTGGCCCAGGTGAATTTAGAAAGGGAACGTGAGGCCCGCTATGACATAAACTATGCCAGCTACTTGATCGAAGTGGGTAAATATATGGAGGCCCTTGAAAATTATGAGACCGCCATTGAACTCACCTCGGTTGAAAAGACCAAGATAGACGCCCTCCTCGCCAAGGCCACTCTTCTGTCAGCCTTTCTGGACGCCCCTGAAGAGGCACTCAAGGCCTACCGGGAGGTCTACAAAAAATACCCGCAGGCAGCGGAAATTGCCCTTTACAGGGAAGGACTTCTGCTTTTTCATCTGAATCGCCCGGATGAGGCCAAGGAGACCCTTAAGGATTATCTGATAAGATACCCCCGAGGGAGATTTCTATTTCAGACCGAGGCCCTTCTCGAACAGATCAAGAAGATCGTGCCGCCCACACCCCCTCCCCCCGTGCCAAAGCCGCCCGTCGTAAAACCCCCGGTGGTAAAACCGCCCGTGGTTAAACCGCCGAAACCAAAGCCCACCGTGGTGGAACAGCCTGAGGTTCGGGTTCGACTCTGCAGGACAACAGGAGAAGCAAGCATAATGGGTTCACCGGTCTGCGCAGAAGGCCTGGGCTGCGAGGAAAGCTTCACGGTCAGTGGTAATGACGGGCAGATATTTGTTGACGGGACCCCCGTAAAGCAAAGAAAGATCTTCTTCAAAGGAAAGAACCTCCTCGAAATAGGCTGCGGAAAGAAAAAGAAAAAAGTCCGTGGGAGGCTCATGGCCAGGTTAAAGGACGGGAAGCTTTATATTATCAATTATGTAAACATAGAAGATTATCTCAAATCCGTGGTGCCCTCTGAATCCTATTCCTCGTGGCCTCTGGAGACTCTCAAGGCCCAGGCCGTTGCAGCGCGCACCTATGCCTATTATCAGCTACTCCACAGGAAGAACTGGGTCTTTGACCTTGTGGACGATGAAGGGGATCAGGCCTATAAGGGCGTAAAAAGGGAGCGCTCCAAATCCACCCGGGCCGTGAAAGAAACCAGCGGGGGAATTCTCAGCTACAAAGACAAACCCATACTTGCAATGTACAGTGCCAACAGCGGGGGATATACCGCAGACGCCAAGGCCATCTTCAGTCTTCGCAAACCCTACCTGGTGGCGCATCCGGACCCCGAAAGCCTCAAAGGGAAGATGGCGCGTTGGACAAGGGAGTTTTCCGTCTCTGAAATTGAGTCTGCCCTCAGAAAAAGGGGCATCAAGGTCAGTGGGCTCCAGAAGATTGAATCTGCAGAGAAGGGGCCATCCGGTCGTCTTGTAAAGGCCCGTATAATCTATGACGGTGGGAGCAAGGTGGTCCGCACCCGAACGACGCTCCGCAGGGCACTCAAATTGCCGGAAATCCTGTTGGAGATCAAGCGTAAGAACAATCACTTCATATTCAACGGCCGGGGGTGGGGACACGGTGTCGGTTATTCCCAGTGGGGGTCTGCCATCCTCGGAAAAAAGACAAGTTATGATAAGATACTCGAATTTTACTATCCAAACGCCTCATTGGAAAAGAAATGGTAACAGTTGGGATTTTGGATTTCGCCAGCCTGCCTCAGCTGAAGCCTCGCGATGGCGGGCAGGGAATGCGGCGTGGGGAGTGGGGTCTGCGGAAAAACAACATAAAAGACCTCAAAACTGTTCGTAATGAGCATTCGTAACGAAAACCTCGGGCCTTCAATGTTATCTTTGTTCTTAACCCTGAACGTTGAACCCTGAACCTGTGAACGATTACAAAAAGGGAACCGGAATGAAGGTTTTTTCAACAAAACTTGTCTTGCTGCTATTTGTCTCTATTCTCTTTTCAGGGCTCTCTGGTGTGGTTCTAGCGGACATTTCAGACGTCACGGATGGGGCTTCCGAGGACTCATCTTTTTCAGGATTTTGGAGCACGGGTTTCTCAAATCTATCAGAGCTTACCGACGACTTCTCTAACGAACTATCCAAAGAGATTCCCGCAAAAAAGATCTATTTGGACAGGACATCCATGAGGGATATTGCCACGAATGACGTTTTCAATTTCTCTTCATACCTTCAGCACGAACTTGAATCCTCTCTCAGTGAAAAACACTTCCTCCTGGTTTATGACCCATCTGAGGCCGACTACCTGATCGGAGCCACTTACCGAAGAGATGGCAAGAAAGTGAAGGCCTTTTTCAAATATCATAAGGCGGATGGATCAGGCAGAAAAAGCCGTGATTATGAAATAGAGATGTCAAAACTCCCCAAGGATTCCTTTAGAGAAACCATCAAGAGCAAGGCCTACAAGCTCGCTGCAAATATCATTACAGACCAGACGGATCTAAAACTCTACATCAAACCCATCACGGAAGGACATCACAAATTTGTGAGTGAGTTTTCAAATTCGTTCATCTCCAGGGTCAAATCGGAGCTCATCAGACTTCATCGGGACGTTGAGGTGATAGACGAAAAACCTATCCATGAGAGGCTCTCAAACACGAGAGGCATAAAAAAGAAGGCCAAAAAAGTAAAAAACCTTGAAACCGCCGATGCCCTTTTTGCAAACGCAAATTCTGTTTTGGAGGGCAATTACTTCGCGGGGGATAAGTTGGTAACCGTAAACCTCTATTTGAAAAGGCTTGACGGCACCATACTCAATTCCTCCACCATAGAGATCAAGAAATCCCTCATTAACGCCAGTCTGGAAAACAATACAGCCAAGGTGTTGGCCGATCTTGCCGATGCCCCAAAGGAAAAACCTGATCTAAACGTCAAGATCAGCACCACAAAGGGAGGGGATTATCCGGTCTATTACAAGGGAGAAAAGATCAAATTCTATATACAGGTAACAATTCCCCTTTACGTTTACCTCTATGACATCAACTCAAAGGGTGAGGTCTCCCTCCTCTTTCC
>JABMQV010000440.1 GCA_013203065.1 Desulfobacteraceae bacterium
ATCAGGGAGTTCCTGACCCAATTTCACGGAAATGAAATCACCATCTCCCTGGTCCTCTTCTCCTGGCTCATGTTGACAGGCCTGGGCAGCCTCGTTGCAAAGCCATTCAGGCACTCTTCCCTGAAGGTCTACACCCTGCTGACCCTGATGATCGCCCTGTGGCCCCTCCCACAGATGATTCTGATCAGGGGTTTCAGGGAGGCACTCTTCATTCACGGGTCTTCTCCCGGTTTCTACACCATCTTCCTATATATCGTGATCACGGTTGCCCCATACTGCTTGCTTACCGGCTTTATCCTCCCCTATGCCCAGAAGGTCCTGAATGACCATCATCACCATTTTGAAAGCGGTGATCTCTATATCACCGACAACATCGGAGACATCCTGGGGGGCGTCTTGTTCAGTTTTGTACTTGTTTACTGGTTGAAGCCTTTTCCCATCATCGCCCTGACGTCAGCCCTCCTGATCGGGGTGGCCCTACTTCTCCTTTTAAGATCCCGCAGCTATGTCCTTCTTCTAACGGCGCTTGTTCTGACCTCAATTTTTTACAGATATGCCTTAGACGGTCCCTTTGAAAAATACAGCCTCTCTACCCAATACGGAGATGTCATTCGATACATAGAGTCTCCTTATGGCAGGATTGTGGTTTCAAGAGAAGGCCCCCAGCGCACCTTTTGGGCATCCGGAATCCCTCTCTATTCGGACTCAAATATCGTAAATAGTGAAGAAAAGATTCACTATCCCCTGTGTCAGTTGGATAGGGCGGAAAATGTGCTCCTGGTCTCGGGCGGTTTGGGTGAAACCCTTGCTGAAGTATCCAAATATGGCCCGGCCCATGTTGATTATGTCGAACTCGACCCGTATCTGACGGATGCGGCCCTTGAACTGGATGTCATAGAAAAGGCCCCCTTCCTGGAAATAAAGAACACCGATGGACGGCGTCATATGAAGACGACAGAGAGAAGGTATGATGCCATAATCATTGATCTTCCGGACCCGGACACATTCCAGATAAACAGATTTTTCACCAGAGAATTTTTTTCGCTGGCAAAAAAGATCTTGAAGAGGGGTGGGGTTGTCTCCATGGGTGTTAGGTATTCCCAGAACTACCTCAGTGAGATACGGAAAAAAAAGCTTTCCACCCTCTACAACACGGCACGGCTTTATTTCAGAAACGTAATCTTGCTTCCCGGACAGGAGGCCTATCTTGTCTGCAGCGATCGGGAGCTATCGCTGGACATCCCCGCCAGACTGAAATCTAAATCCATAAAAACATCCTATATTGAGGGCTTTTTTTACGGAAATGTAACAAAGGAAAGAATAAGAGAGCTCAAAGAGGGCATAGATCCAGGTGAAGCCATCAACACGGACTTTGAGCCAAGGCTGATAAATATGGTATTTCAAGAGTGGTTTACAAAACATGGCACCTCTCCTCGATACTTTATTGTAATTCTCGCCGTTCTTACCCTTATCTATATCGTATTCCTGGGGCGCCACAAATATGTCCTCTTTTCCACCGGAGTGACCGCCATGGGAGCCGAGATGCTCATCATTTTTGCCTTTCAGGTCATTTACGGCTACATCTATCTGCAGATCGGCGCCATCATCACTGCATTCCTCCTGGGTCTCTTGCCGGGCGCCATGGTGGGAAAAACCTGGAGACGCAGAGATGCCTTCAAGCTGGTGGTCTCGGAGGGACTTATCTTGTCCCTCCTATTACTGTTTTTTGTCTGGCTCGTCTGTTCTAAGAGTGATCTTCATCCCTTTTTCTTTTTGGGGTTCTGTTTTCTTTTTTCCTTTTTCTGCGGTTTTCAGTTTCCTGTTGTTACCGGCATCATCGGCGAGCGGAATAGTCCCGCGGCCGGGTGCCTTGCGGCTGATCTCTGTGGTGGTGCAGTGGGTACGCTCGCCACTGGAACAATCTTGATACCCCTATGGGGAATCAGATCTGCCGTTATTTTTTTGATTCTTGTAAAACTTTCAAGTATCATGGTCGTTCTTTTTTCTGGGAAAAAGGCAGTCTGATCGTGGCCTCGCGCCCACATCCGATGGGGTTGGTGCTAAACCCTACCACTTAAGGGCTCCTGGATGCCTGTAATCGCGTTGCGGTTTCCAGGTGCCGGGTGTCAGTGTTGGGGGTTTGAGATTTGCTGACATCACAAACCTGACACTGATGACTGATTACCCATCACCGGGCTTTGGTCGTGGGTTGATCGTTTCTCCTGGGTCGTATCAGGCGTGGCGGTAATGAAAATCGAGGAGTTCGGTCCTCAACTATTCAATCGTCACTATTCAATCGCTGATGCTTGTCACTGACGAGGTCTTGGCTATGGCCGGTATGATGACACGAAAAGAATTCTTGAAAACTCTTGGGTTAGGGACCTCTGCCCTTTTTTGCGCGGGAACCGGGTACGGATTTTTCGGGAAAAAGGACCATCAAGGAAAAGACATAAGGGGGCATATTTTCAAGGACGACGCCCCCGAGAGGCCTTGGAAATGGTCCATCGAGGGCTTTCATTATGCCAGTGACGGCACCACAGTCCAGTGTCAGATCTGCCCAAACCGTTGCCTCCTGGAACCTGGGGATCGCAGTGTCTGCCGTTCAAAGGTAAATATTGGGGGGAAACTCTACTCCCTCGCCTACGGGGATCCCTGTTCCGTCCACGTGGATCCGATCGAGAAAAAGCCGCTGAATCATTTTTACCCAACGTCCTTGATATTTTCCATCGCCACCACTGGTTGCAATTTCAGGTGTCTCAACTGCCAAAATTGGGAAATCTCCCAGAAAAAGCCGGAAGAGGTGCGCCACACCCAGCTGTTTCCAGAAGAGGTGGTGGAGAAGGCAAAGGGGAGGAATATACCCTCCATTGCCTATACCTACTCCGAACCCATATCCTTTTATGAATACATGTATAATACGGCCAAGCTTGCAAGGGCCGGGGGCCTCAAAAACGTGCTGGTGTCTAACGGTTATATAAACCGGGAGCCCCTTATAAATCTTTGCAGATATCTGGATGGGGCCAATGTCAACCTCAAATCGTTTGATGATAGCATTTACCGTTCTTTAAACGGGGGGACCCTCCAACCGGTCCTCAATACATTTAAGACCCTGCACAGGGAAGGTGTCTGGTTTGAAATGACGACCCTCGTCGTTCCCACCTATGTTGACAAACCAGAAATGATCAAGAGGATGTGCGGGTGGATCCTGAAAGAATTGGGGCCCAACTACCCCTTGCATTTTTTGAGATTCTTTCCGAGGTATAAACTGACACGGCTTCCGGCCACACCCATTGCGACGCTCGAGGAACTGAGGGAAATCGCCCTCCAGGAAGGGGTTCGATACGTTTACCTGGGTAACGTCCCCGGTCACCTGGGCACCCAGACCTACTGCCACAATTGTCACAAGATCGTCATCGGAAGAAAGGGTTATCTCATCACGGAGTTCAATATGAAAAACGGTCACTGTAAATTCTGCGGGACACCCATTCCAGGAAGGTGGGGCCACAATCCATTGCAATCTTAGGCATAGGGCCAATTCTTCACTTCCTCCAGAATTCAGGCGTGAGCAAGACGATCACCGTATAGATCTCCAGTCGGCCGAGCAGCATACAGAAGACCAGGACCCATTTCCCGGCCTCAGGGATGAGGAGATATTGCTTTGTGGGCCCTACGATGCCCAAGCCCGGGCCTATATTACCGATGGTCGCCGCCACCGAGGCTATAGCCGAGATCATATCAAGTCCTAGGCCTGCCATAACGAGAGCAGCCACCACAAAAAGACCGAGATAGAGGATAAAAAATCCCCAGACGCTGCTAAGGACATCCTGGGGTACGGGTTTGCCGCCCAATTTAACGGTCGTAACGGCATGTGGATGAATAATCCGAAAGACCTGCTGATAACCATGCCTCAAGAGCAACATGACCCGCATCGTCTTCATGCCTCCCCCCGTAGACCCGGCCATTGCCCCAAGGAACATACAAATCAGCAATATTAGCTGGGATAGGGCAGGCCACTTCTCGTAATCTGCGGTAACAAAACCTGTGGTAGTGATGATCGAGCCAACCTGGAATGCGGCATAGCGGAATGCCTTGGCAAGAGAGTCGTAAACGGCCCCGTGAATATCTAGTGTGATTATAACAATGAATATACCAACGAGGATGAGAAAGGTGCGGCACTCTGAATCCTTCCCAAAGACCTTCAGATCCCCCTTGATGAGTCGGTAGTGGAGTGAAAAGTTGATCCCGGCAAAGAGCATAAATAGGATGAACACACAATCAAAGTACAGGCTGTTAAAGTGGGCAATGCTGGCATTCTTCGTTGAAAACCCGCCTGTTGGCATTGTGCAAAAGGCATGAGAAACCGCGTCGAAGAGAGACATTCCCCCTGCAAGGAGCAAGCCTATCTCCATCACCGTAATCAGGACATAGACCTTCCAGAGTGTCTTTGCGGTCTCGGAGATCCTTGGTTTTAGTTTGTCCACGACGGGGCTGGGTATTTCTGCTTTGTAAAGCTGCATGCCACCAACCCCCAAAAATGGCAGAATGGCTATGGAGAAGACGATAATCCCCATCCCCCCAAACCACTGGGTCTGGCTCCTCCAGAGAAGGATTCCCTTGGGCAGAGACTCGATATCGGCCAGTACGGTGGCACCAGTGGTAGTAAAACCCGATACCGATTCAAAGTAGGCATTGGTGAAATCGGGGATGGCGCCTGATAAGAGATAGGGGAGAGTCCCAAACAGCCCCGCCATTACCCACCCGAAGGACACAATTGCGATTCCATCACGGTGGTTTAGCTGGTTATTCTCCTGGTTTCTCGTAAAGAGAAAGAGCAAGAGACCCACCGAGGATGTGATGAGCATGGAAGCGATCAGCGCCTGGGTGCTTCCATCCCCATATATGAGGGACACCAGGAGGGGCGCCGACATGGAGATGCCCAGAGAGAAAACCAGTATCGCCACAAACCGCGTTATGACCCGCAGGTGCATCAGAAGTATTCCAGTTTGACGGTGAGGAGCTTCTCCAGTTTAGGCACCACAGGTTGAAGACAGAAGATAATGAGGCGGTCCTTTGGCCTGATGACACTATCTCCGCGGGGAATAATAATCTCCTCACCGCGTACAATTGCTCCTACGATGGCACCCTTTGGAAATTTTATCTTGGAAAGGGGGACATCTACGATGTCGGAGGTCTCAAGGGCCTCAGCCTCTATGGCCTCTGCATGCTCGCCTTTGAGCGGGGCCACCGAGATAATCTTACCCCGTCTGATGTACTGAAGGATAGCCCTAACGGCAGAGAGCCTCGTGCTTACCACGGTATCTATCCCGATGGCAGAGACAAGGGGGATATAGCTCAATTTGTTGACACGCGTGATAGTCCTTTTGGCACCGAGCCCTTTGGCGAGGAGGGAGATAAGGATATTGCTTTCTTCATCCCCGGTAAGGGCCACAACAAAGTCGACATCCCCGATATTCTCTTCCTGGAGGAGATCCTTGTCTGTCCCGTCGCCATTGATCACAATTACCCGCTCAAGCCTTTCGGAAAGGCTGGCACATCTCTCACTATCTTTGTCAATAATCTTCACGCTCACCTTCGTATTGTCAAGGGCGGTGGCCAAGGCCACAGCCGTTTCACCTGCACCGACTATAACAACCCTTCTGAGTGTTTCGGCCTTTAGGTCGAAAAGCCTGGTCACCTGATCAAGCTCCTCATTTCTGACCACCACATAGACCAAATCATCCGCTTGGATGGTATCCGTCCCCCGTGGGATCAGCACCTGATCCTTCCTGACAATTGCCCCCACAAGCAGTTTTTCCTCCAGGCCTTTAAAGGAAAGTAGCTGGCGACCGGCAAAAGGAGAATCTTTGGCCACAATAAAGCCGATGAGCTTTACCCTTCCCCCCACAAAGTCAATTACTTCAGAGGCACCCGGGACCTCCATCAGACTCAGGATGGCCTCCACCATGACCGAATGAGGATTGATGACATGATCAATCCCCAAGAGTTCTTGGGCCAAGAACCCGTCTTCTTCCAAGTACTCGGGGTTTCTGATCCGGGCCACCTTGACCATGTACTGGTTAAGCTTTCTTGCCAGCATGCAGGCAATCAGGTTTACCTCATCGCTGTCCGTGGCAGCCACCAGCATGTCTGCCTCCGTGATCCCTGATCCCCTCAGTATCCGCGGGCTTGTACCGGAGCCCAAAAGTGCCTGGACATCCAGGTTTTCACTGATCCGCTTTATCTGCTCATGGTCCTTGTCAATAAGGACCACATCCTGGTTTTCCTGAGAAAGTCTCTGGGCGATGTGGAAACCCACCTCGCCCGCCCCGACAATGATAATTTTCACTTGCTGTTTCCTCCGAACATCGTGTTACGGAATTGGCAGTCTTGTGAGAAAAAGGATTTTAATCATTAAATCTTCAATCTTCAATAGTCAATAGGAACTTAGTTCGCTTCGCTCACAATTGGAATAATGGAATAGTGGAATGTTGGAATAATGGGTTTAAGTGAAAGATGATACATAG
>JABMQV010000441.1 GCA_013203065.1 Desulfobacteraceae bacterium
GCCGGCCAAAGGGATTACAGACAGTAGCTTGGAGTTCATATCTCGCTCCTTAAGTAGAGTTGACAAAAGATCAACAATTGCTGAACATAGTATCAAGATTCAAATAAACCGTCAAACAGAATCCTTGGGCCTGATGGCACTTTTGCTTTGGGATCTAGGTGGTAGGCTTGAGGAAGTGAGGTGGATTATGACCCCTAAAGAAGATGCGACGATGTTCACCGTACTTGATGCCATGGAGGATGGTATCTATGTCATTGCGGAAGACTTTACAGTGAAATTTATGAATAGGGCTATGGTCAGGGAGTTCGGAGAGGGAACCGGCAAGAAATGTTATCAGGTGATTAATCGGAGTGATGAAATATGCCCTTGGTGCGAGGCCGATGAGGTTTTTGAGCAAGGTGAGACACTTCATCGGGACCTGTATATCTCTTCAGTTGATAAGTCCTATCATCTCATCGAACTGCCGGTTACAAATGTGGATGGAAGCACGTCGAAGCTGACTATTTACCGGGATATTACCCAGAGAAAAAGGCATGAACAAAGACTAAAGGCCTCGGAGGAGGATTACAAACGGTTATTCGAGCATGTACCCTGCGGTGTCTTTATCAGCACCAAGGAGGGGAAATTCCTGGACGTCAACCAGGCGCTTCTTGATATGCTAAGGTATCACAACAAGAAGGAATTCCTTGAAATAGACATAATCAAAGACCTCTATTTAAGAGCGGAAGATCGGTGGGATTTCAGAAAGATGATTGAACGCGATGGCAAGGTCGTGGACCACGAAGTGGAATTCAAGCGCAAGGACGGTAGCCCCATATCGATCCTTCTTACGGGTCATGTTCGCTATGATCAGAAGGGGAATATACTGGGGTATGAAGGGATTAATGTGGATCAGTCCCAGAGAAAGCTGATGGAGAAAGAACTGAAAGAGGCGCACGATTTCCTGAACAAGATTATTCGGAGTTCTCCCGATGCCATTATGGCCACTGACATAAAGGGGAATATTATCGTATGGAACAGGGCTGCAGAAGAGACCTTAGGCTATAAGGAAGAAGATGTGATAGGCAAAATGAACATAGAAAAGATCTATCCAGAAGGGATGGCGAAGAAGGTCATGCAGATGATGAGGACCTCCGAGTATGGTCGCAAGGGGAGATTACGGTCGTTTCCCATCGTCTACCACAGACAGGATGGCGAAATCGTTGAGGGGAACCTTTCAGCCGCTCTTATTTACGACACGAATGGAACTGAAGTGGCCTCTGTGGGAATCTTTGTGGACCTGAGAGAAAGGCTTGAGATGGAGCGTAGACTGAGAGACACGCAGGAACAGTTGCTCCAATCCGAAAAGCTGGCTGCCATGGGGCGTCTGACCTCACAAATTGCCCATGAGTTAAACAATCCGCTCTATGGGATTATGAATACCTTAGAGTTGCTGAAGACCGAGATCTCCCCTGAGAGCAAGAGACGAAAAATCCTGGAGATGGCCCTATCAGAGACAGTGAGGCTGAGCGAACTCCTTCGCAAGATGCTCTCTTTTTCAAAACCGGATGAGGAAGTTAGACAACCGACAGATATCAACACCGTTTTGGACGAGATTCTGCTCTTGCATGAAAAACAGTTGCGGGAGCGTAGCATCAACATTTCTTCCTCCTTTAAAAAGGGAATTGGGGAGGTCTACGCCTCAAAGAACCAGCTAAGACAGGTTTTTTTGAATATGATTTCCAATGCCAGAGATGCCATGCCGGATGGCGGGACCCTAAACGTCACGACCAGGGAGCAAAAGGATCAGGCCCTCATCGAGGTATCGGATACGGGCATGGGGATCAAAGAAGAGCATTTGGACAAGATCTTTGATACCTTTTTTACAACCAAGGACAGTGTGAAAGGCATAGGCCTTGGGCTCTCTGTCTGTTATGGGTTCATAAAGGACCATGGAGGGGATATCACCGTGAAGAGCACCGGGGGGACCGGGACCACCTTTACCGTGACCCTTCCGCTCCACAGAGAAACCCGCCAAGATAAATAACCCGCCGCCCAGCTCACATCGGGGCAAGAACCAGGCGTATGCTCTCAATAATCC
>JABMQV010000442.1 GCA_013203065.1 Desulfobacteraceae bacterium
AAGATCGGATTTGGCATACCCCCAGGTCCTTTCTTGAATCTCTGTCAGGTCCATTCTAAAAAGCCTCCTTTGGTGTTGAAAGTCCGTATGCCTTCAAATTTCCTTAAATTCGTGCTCCATCGACCCGATGAATATTTTCTAAATATTATCGATTGTCGACTAGATATGCCAACTTCTCTCCCGTAGTCAAGTGGAAAATCAGAAATCTCAGGTAAGGCCTCAGGGGTTTGTCCTCTGATGCGTTAGCCTTTATGCCACTTCTCGACTTCATGGCGTAATATTTTCCCAGTGGTACTTCGAGGAAATTTTTCAATGGAGACAAATTCGAACAAGCGTGGCTTTTTGTAGCCGGCCAGGTTTTCCCTGCAAAGTTGAAGCAACTCCTCCTCATCCACCGGCTTGCTCGTAGCAACATAAGCCTTGGGCACCTCTCCCCATTTCGGGTCGGTAGCACGCACTACAACCGCCTCCTCCACGGCCCCATGGCTCATCAAAACGCGCTCGATTTCTGCGGGATATATATTTTCGCCGCCGCTCTTGATCAAATATTTTCTCCGGTCCACAAAGTTTATGGTTCCCTCAGGATTCATAGAAAAAACATCTCCCATGTGAAACCATCCGCCTCGGAAATCTTCTCTGTTGGTCTCCTCGTTGTTCCAGTAACCACTGCAGACCGAGGGTCCACGGATGACCAATTCCCCTGGTTCACCAAGGGGGACATCATTGTCCTCTGCGTCAACCAATCTTATCTCGCACGTGGTGTTGAGTCGTTTTGAAAAGTCGGTTGGCACCTCTCCGATTGCGAATGTAGAGTTAGTGGCAGGCGGGAGACCCGTTTCAGTGGCACCGAATGAATTTAGAAAAGGGCAATTGGTTAACCGGGTCATCTCAGCGATGGTTTGGGGAGGAACAAGATCAGCCATTGCCCCCACAAAACGTGTTCCCAAGGGTTTTCGATTTGAAGCACGGAGGATTTCAATCATGGGATCAAATGTTCCCGGCATCATGACAAACCACCCCAATTGTTCCGTCCACAAATAATGGGCAAGTTTTTCTGGATCAAAACCGGGCACTGGTATGAATTTTGCCCCAATTATCCCATTCACCAGCATCTGGTCCATGGATGCCATGTGGAACATGGGGGCCCAGCCAAGAAAAGTATCTTCGCGAGTAAGTTTTAGATCCCGGACCCAGACCCATGCCCTGCCAAAGATGGCACGATGGGAAATAATTGAGCCTTTCGGATAACCGGTGGTGCCACTGGTATATATAATCGTGAGGGCGTCTTCGGGGGTTACCTCAACCAAAGGTTCCACATCACGGCCATCTTGGATGAGTGAGGGATAAGCCATCTCGTTTTCGGTTTCAGGGGAATCATCCAGCAGAACGACATTTTTGAGGCATTCAAGTTCATTTCTGATTTCCTCAAACAGACTTCGATAGAGCGAGGATACGATAATCGTCTCCGGTGTCGTCAGTCTAATACAATATTTCAATTCATCGGCTGAGAGACGCCAGTTTAAACACGGGACAATGGCCCCTAACTTCGCAGCCGCATAAACGACTTCGCAATATTCCACTCTGTTTTCTGCCAGCACCGCCACCCGGTCTCCTCTCTCTATACCCATGGCCGCCATGGCATAAGCCAGACAGTTGACGCGGGTATTGAGTTGAGCAAAAGACAATTCTCCTCCCTCATATTGGATAGCAATCCTATGGGGAATAATCCGGGCGTTATTTTTCAATGCCTCCCCAACTGTTAGATAACCTGAGCGTAAAATGAGTTGGCCGGTCAAATCTTGTCCAAGGGGAAAATTGGGTTTCATGAAATGCCTCCTTGTTTCATTGACTAAAAAGTGTCCCTAAACTCCACCGCAGGAAACCCTCAAAGAATATGCTGGGGGCGCGTCTTTGGAAGGGTCAGCGGGATGATGCTGACAAATCCGATGGCCATGGAAATGAAGATGACAATGAAGACATTAGAGTAGGCCGCCAATGGATAGACGGCCCCTGATCGGCCCACTGCATCCATCATAAAACCAGTGAAGGGTTGAAATATGGCTGCGCTCAAAAAAGCCGCGGGATTCATCAACCCCAGTGCTGTCCCCGTAAGCCACGGGGGAAAGAGCTCTTTCGTAATGGTCATATAAAGAGAAAGCGACCCCCCCCCGCAGGAGCCCATGATCAAGAACAGGGGGGCCAAAAAAAGAGAATTGGGTTTGCCCCCTGAGAGGAGAAAAAACGCCCAACATCCCAAACCAAGACCCAGGGAACAAAGAAGGACGCCCTTACGTCCGAGGGCAATTTTGTCGGCCAGAAATCCAAAGGTGGGGGCCCCGATGACAAATCCGAGGGGAAGCATCATCAACAACCCACCGGCCTGTATCCGGCTGTACCCATGGATATCCATCAGGTAAGGCACGGCCCAGAGGCCCTGAAAAGTAAACGCAGGGCCCCCAAAGAAGAATATGGAGACTGTCACCATCCAGAAGCCAGGCTTACGAAAGACTATTCCAAGTCGCTTGCGGGTCTTGACACCTTCAGGGAGATCACCCTCAGTCACCGATGATCGATCCGGACCGACTTCGATCGGCGGCCATCCTTTATCTTCAGGGTTGTCGCGCAAGACGCTCCAGGAGATGATTGCCAACATAAGAGTGACGGCGCCTATGGCAAAGGATGACATACGCCATCCCAAAAGAAGGACCAGATAGGTCAAAGGCAGCGATGCCGCCAGATTTCCCGCGTTTCCAGTGGCCAGGAATATGCCGGTAACACCCGCGAATTCCCTTTGTCGATACCATTTTGATAAAATCTTCATGCCGGGCACAAAAATACCCCCAACGCCCAGGCCGATGAAGGCCCTTCCCACCGTAGCCATAGTCATGTTTGGAGCGCAACCGAAAATCACCGCTCCAACGCAGGCAATGAGCGTGAAGACGGTGATCACACGCCTGGGTCCCAAGGTATCGGACAAGACGCCCACCGGGGGCTGAACAGCGGCATAAAGATAGAAATATGAAGAGGCCATCAGTCCCAAGGCCGTTGCGTCCGCACCAAATTCAAAGACCAGATCCGGGGCAATGACCGTGGGAGATATCCGGTGAAGGCACGCCAAGAAATAGATGACCCCCATGACCCAGAACATGAGCCAGCGGTATTTGAGAGGATCGTTGACGACGGCCCAGCCCTTATCCCGTTTCACTCCCAGTTCCCCTTGTTGTCTATTTCGTTGACCTAGGGCTTACGCAAGCCCTTATGGTTCATCCAACCTTTGATGATTCTGCAAAAAGACATAAACCAGATGCACCCGAAACGTGGAACCTGAAACCCGACACCTGTCGAAGACCCCGCCCAAATCGGGGCGGCTCACAGGTGCGATAGCCCTGACGTTTCAAATTTTAAGTTCAAAACATCTTTGGCTAGGATATAAACAGATCTTTGGTAGAAAAATTGGGCTCACTCGTGGGGTTGACCCCCAGCCGCCTTAGACCTGCCTCGTCTCCCGGAGTAGGAATATGAGTCATATGAACTTCACAACCACGGAGTTCGGTTAATTTCTCCATGGCTATTTGGGCTGCTGAATTTGCTGTTGCACTGATGCTGAGGGCTATAAGCGCTTCCACCAGATCCAAACTGAGGGTTTTTTCATTCAGCACTTCTGTCTTGAGATTCTTGACCGATTCAATAATATTTGGCGGGAGTAATTTTATCTTGTCCGGGACCCCTGCCAAGCGCTTTATCGCATGTAAAACAAGGCTCGAAGCCGCGTGAAGGTGAGATGAGTTGTTCCCGGTCACGATTGTTCCGTCTTTAAGAGCTATGGCCGCGCCACAATAGATGCCTTCATTTCCTTTATCCCTCTCTTGTGCCTCCAAGGCAGCCCCGCGCGCGGGCTCGACCACACTCCGGTATTCCAATTCAAGGCCGAAATCTTTAATAAGAAGTTCCACCCTCTGGACTGTTTCCTTATCCGCCAGGCCCATTGCATATTCACATCGATATCGGAAATACCGCCTGATGATTTCCTGTTTGGCTGCTTCTTTCGTTATTTCATCGTCCGTTATGGCAAAGCCCGCTCGATTAACCCCCATGTCTGTGGGTGACTCGTAAAACGATTCTCCGCCCCTTATTTTTTTCAATATTCTCTTAAGAATGGGGAATACCTCCACGTCACGGTTGTAGTTGACCGTTTTTTGATCATAAGCTTCCAGATGAAACGGATCTATCAGGTTAAAATCCCTGATATCCGCGGTTGCTGCTTCATAGGCCACATTAACCGGGTGTCTTAGAGGCAGATTCCAAATGGGAAAGGTCTCAAATTTGGCATACCCCGAATAAATTCCCCTTTTATAATCATGGTATACTTGGGAAAGACAAGTTGCCAATTTGCCGCTCCCTGGGCCGGGCCCGGTGACCACCACCAGGGGTTTTTCCGTTTCAATATACTTATTGGCTCCATAGCCTTGATCGCTGACGATCAGGTCCACGTCCGTAGGATATCCTTTTGTATACTGATGGGTATAGACCTTTATTTTTCTTCTTTCCAATTTGTCTTTAAACTGTTTGGCGGACGGCTGGTTTTCAAAACGGGTAATGACAACGCCCAGAACACTGATCCCCCATCCCCGTAAATCGTCGATCAATTTGAGGGCATCAGAATCATAGGTAATACCAAAATCTGCCCTCATTTTCTTCCTTTCAATATCTCCGGCATAGATGCAAAGCAAAATATCTGCCTGATCTTTTAGCGCCTGAAGAAGCCTCATCTTTATGTTAGAGTCATAGCCCGGCAGGACTCTGGAGGCATGGTAGTCGTATAAGAGCTTGCCGCCAAATTCCAGATACAGCTTATTCTTGAATTTTTCCACCCTTTCAAGGATTTCGGATGTCTGTTCCTTGATATATTTCTCATTGTCAAAAGCCATTTTTGCTTCCATTCATCCTCCTATAGGATTTGCGATTGCCGATTTGCTATTTTCGATTAAAAAGCCCCTTAAAAGCAGCCTAATAACCAGACAGGAACCCAAAAATATTTTCTTGAACAGTATAGACGCAATTCTTGAATACCACACCCTCCGAGCCGCAGGCCTGTCACCTGTCGAAGATACCGTCCAGAGGAGGGAGATCTTATTGCTAATGAGTCAAACGAATTAACTTAAATAAAGGTAACTTCTCAATAAATTCGAATGAAATAATTGGGTTTCTGAACCCCACGGTGCCAGAGATTATTGAGAACTTACAATTATGGACTCTATCACATCAACTTCCATATTCCAAGACATGAGTTCCTGCCCCAGGACCACAGAATGTCAAAAATGCGGCTCCGAATCCAGTGGTACGGAAACCCAAGGCTGGACATCAGGGCGCTGTGCCTGATAGAATTGAGAGGATCACTCGCGGGCGTCATCACAAACCGTTCCCAATGATTGGTGGAGCAAGTATGAGGAATGCAGCAAGCGTTACCTGCTTAATTCTAATAGGGATCTTTTTTCTGCCCTTTCGAGCCCTTGCCACATGTGAAGATGAAAATGTGATAACATGGCTGGTCCTGGACCTTCCGCCTCTTTTTCTCACAAAAGGGCCTGATAAGGGGAAGGGGCTGGCAGACCGGATTCAGGATATGGTTGCTGATCAATTGGAGGCATACCGGTCGGTTAGAAGAGTTGCAAACGCCTCGCGTATCGGATGGGAGTTGAAAGGGGATAAATGTGTTTGCTTCGCAGGAGAATTCTATGGCAACCCTGATTACCTCACGTCAATCCCCACCATTGCTATGCTGCCCCACAAACTTATTGTTCGCAAGAGCGATATTGATATGTACGGCGACGCGAAGTCGGTTTCATTGGACAGACTCCTTGGAAACAAAAAACTGGTTTTCGGGACCGCAAGCGATCGCCTTTACGGGCCGGAACTGGATGCTGTCTTGAAAAAGCATGAAGGGGCCAAGAATATTTACAGGAGAACCTCGGTGGACACCCTTGGAGGTCTCCTGGGAATGATGCTGAAGGGCAGGGTGGACTATCTCGTTGAGTATCCGGTTGCGGTAAACTATGCGGCAAAAAAGGCCGGGGTATGGGATCAACTCGCGATCCTTGCTATCGAGGAAAATAGTGATGCCCCACCCATCAGGGGAGCCATCCGATGTACTGATACCGAATGGGGACGTAAGGTCATAGAAGAGGTTAATGCTATTTTGCGAAAGATTCGACCGTCGGAGGGGTACCGCAAGATTGTCAAAGAATGGGTGGTTCCCCCTAGAAGGAAGAAAGAGTATTGGAAGATCTATGAATCGCAGGTATTAAGACCGGCTGAGGAGGACATTTATGCGAATACGCCAACCGGGAAAAATAGGTGAGAATCTCTGGTGTTTTGGGCGTGAGGAGTCGTGTATATATCTGCTCGAAGGAAGTGATCATTCGATGATTGTCAGTGGCGGCATGAGCGCCATTGTGCCTGATGTACTTTATCAGTTGGAGAAATTCGGGATCGATGAGACACGGATAACAAAACTTCTGATTTTGCATGCCCATTTTGATCACGTGGGCATTATACCTTTTTTCAAACATCGCCTTCCAGACATGGAAATTCTGGCATCAAAGAGGGCATGGGATCTCTTGGGCACTCCCAAAGTCCGCAACAACCATCAACAAACTCAGCCGAGCGGTTGCAGAGCGGCTCGGAGCAAAGGAAGTGTATGAGACATTCGACCTGGACTGGGGGGATAACATCACCGGGACTGTTGTATATGAAGGAGATCAAATTGGCCTTGGGGATCTGGATTTGCACATCTATGAAACACCCGGACATTCCTCCTGCTCTATTTCGGCTTACGCGCCCGAGTTGAAGGCCCTTTTCGCTTCAGATGCGGGTGGCATTCCTTATGGAGACACGATCATCGCCTCTGGAAACTCCGATTACACGAAGTTCCAACAGAGCCTTGAAAAACTTAAAGATCTGGATGTGGCATACGCGTGTGCTGATCATTATGGCTACTTGACGGGAGACGAGGCCTGGAATTTCATAAAGGCGACCATAAGGGAGGCTGAGGAACGCCGGAATTCCATAGAGGCAATCTATCGCCGCACCCAGGATATTGAAACGACCATCCAGGAAATGGTGGATGTCTTTTATAAAGAGAATCCGAATTATGTTCTAACACCGGAGATCAGCAAAGGAGTTTACCGCCAGATCGTCCGTCACATCAGCAACGCCATGTCAGGGTAGGCCCGTTTGCGTGTCCGGACCGGTTAACCCTGACATGCGAAGCCTGTGGTACGATTTTGAGATCTCCCATTTTACTTCAAGAGCCTTCTCTTTGTCCCTTTCTCCGTGATCCCCTGAAAAATGACGAGCTTTTTGCCTTCATTTACCCCGTCTTTCAGCACGTGTCTATCCTTTCTCAACGCCTTACCTCTGACGCTGGCAGTGCGCGGA
>JABMQV010000443.1 GCA_013203065.1 Desulfobacteraceae bacterium
CTCAAACCTGGGCAATTCCCCGATCTCCGCAATTTCCACTTCCGGTGTGACGGTAATCCGGTATTTTACGTTTTCCATAAACCGCTGGACAGCCTCCCCCATTCTCTCCTTTGAAATGTCGGCTCCAGCAGGTTCAACCCTGATCTTCAAACGCCTTCCACTCCCCATCTTGGGGACGACCAGTTGATATTCATTTGAGAATTCTTCCACTTCCCTGAGCAGATTTTCTATGGCAGAGGGGAAGATGTTGACACCTGCGAACTGAAACATATCATCGGAGCGGCCCAGGACCCCCCCGTCGAGCCGCAAGAACGTCCGGCCGCATTGACAGACCTCTTTGTTGAACCGGACCAGATCTTTCATACGGTAACGCAAAAGCGGGACGCTTTCAGTACACAGGTTGGAGAGAACCAGTTCTCCCACCTCTCCCGGTTGAACCGGGTTCAGGGTCTCCGGATCGAGACACTCTGCAAGGAACAGGGTCTCAATCACATGCGTGCCATTTTGTGCGATACATTCAAAACCGAAGTTGGAGATCTCTGTAGAGCCAATATCGTCGTAACATTTGGCCCCCCAAAGACCCTCTATGGCCTTCTTGGTGGAAGGCACGTTGGCGCCGGGCTCCCCTGCCGCTACAACAACCCGCACGGCCGAATCCTTCAGTGACATGCCCATCTCGTTGGCGGTATCCCCCAGATAGAGCAGATAGGTAGGTGTGCCGCAGACAACGGTTGCCCCCCAGTCAAAGACATTCTTTACCCTGTCCTGGGAAGACTGGGCGCCCCCCGGGACGATCATCACGCCTTCCTGCTCCAGGGCCGCCTGAAACCCCCACCACGCAATGTAAAGACCATAACCAAAGGGTACGAAGAGGATATCAGAGGTCTTTATTCCATAGCCGTACATGTAATGCATGAACTGCTCGTAGAAATGGACTGTCCAGTCATTCTTATTGAGGAGGACCTTTACGGGGAGACCCGTGGTGCCCGTGGTCTGAAATACGCGTACACCTTCTTCAGGCGGAATACAGGGAAAATCCCCCCACGGTGGGTGCTGGGCCTGGCTCTCCCGAAGTTCTTCTTTTACGACAAAGGGGACATGTTTGATGTCATCCAGTGTGCGAATGTCCGACGGTCTTACCCTTGCCTCATCATACTTTCGCCTGAACATGGGGCTGCGGTCATAGAGATACTGCATCCGCTCTCTGAATCGCTTTAGCTGGAGTTCCTCCAGCCTTTCCCTTGGAAGGGTCTCCATTTCCCTCTTCCAGTAGGTCACCTTTTCCATGCGAACTCATTCTCCTTAAACAGCCATTCCTATAAGTTCTCAATAAGCTCGGGTGCCGTGGCGGGCGGCCCTTTCAGATCTTCCCCAACCCTCTCAGGATCTTCTCGGGGGTAAAGGGAGTAGAATAGAGCCTTACCCCCACGGCATCATAGATTGCGTTGGCAATGGCAGCGAGTATGGCTGAAACATAGCCTTCCCCCACCTCCTTGGTCCGATAAGGCCGATCCTTTTCGTAGCGCTCGGTAATTACATCTATATACTCCGAGACAGCCATATTATGGATAGTCGGCATACGGTAGTCCAACCAGTTGGGGTTCACTGTCCGACCCTCGTCCATTATCACCTCTTCCAGGAAGGCGTGGCCAAGTGCCATGGACACCTGCCCGTCAATCTGCCCTTCCACCAGAAGGGGGTTGATGGGAAACCCGCAATCGTGGGCTGTTACCGCCCGTACCAGGCGAACCTCACCGGTCTCCGTGTCGACCTCCACTTCTGCAACCTGCACATCAAATGAATAGTTCTCACTCCAGCGACCCTTTGTGGTGGCCAGACTCGGATGATAGGGTACATCCCGCATGGTACGCCAGTGCCCTTCCCCGATGATGGGATCGCCGTGATATTTTTGAATGCTCGTTGCAACCAGTTCCTCGTAGCTGAGGCTCTTGCCCGGAGATCCCTTGACATAGATGTTTTTGTTCTCCAGGACCAGATCCCCCACAAAGGCCTCCATTTTCTCCGCCGCAATCTCCAGCAGCTTCTTTCTGACCTGGGTGGCAGCTTCCCGTGCCGCATTGCCCGAGACATAGGCACCTCCGCTGATCCAGGCCCCGATATCAACAGGGGTAGTTTCCGTATCTGCCGCTATGACCTGGATCTCTTCCATCGGCACCTTGAGCTCCTCCGCAACAATCTGACTCAGGATTGTCTCTGCACCCTGCCCGATATCCAGGGCGCCTGTGAGCATTGTTACCGTGCCGTCATCATTCATTTTCACCACAACCGATGAGCTGTTGGGATAAATCAGGGAGCCACCAAAGTAAGAACTCACCCCCATTCCGATTCCCCGGCGCATCCCGGAATCGGACGAAGAAACGGATGTCTTCCGACCATATATTTTCCTAAAAGAGGTATGCTCCGCTGTCTTCTCCAGACACTCCTTAAGACCGCAGTTATGGACATTGTCTCCGTTGGGAAGCTGCTCCCCGGGCAAACGGGCATTTCTGAGCCGGATCTCCACCGGGTCTATTCCCAGTTCTTGGGCAATCATGTCCAGTTGTGAATCAACTGCAAACCGGATCTGCGGGGCGCCATGTCCTCTCTGGGGGGCGCGAGTCGGGTTGTTGGTGTAAACGGCATACCCCTCATATTTGAGGTTGGGCAGGCGGTAGGGAAGCATAACAAAACCCCATGCCAGAAAAATAACCACTACGCCGCTGCCTTTGTATCCCCCGCAATTATTGATGACGCGTACTTCCTGCGCCAAGAGGGTTCCATCCCTCTTTACGCCCGTTTTTATCTCCACAATAAGAGGTTGGCCGTGACGATAGGCAGAAAATATTTCTTCCCGAGAGGCTTCAACCCTGACCGGGCGGCAAGTTTTCATGGACAGGAGGGCAGCGCAGAACTCGTGTGAAAAAAGATCTATCTTGCCCCCAAAGGCCCCGCCCACATAGGCCTTCTTCACCCTGACTCCAGAGAAGGGGAGCGCAAGGGTGCGGGCCAGCTTGGCCCGCTTTATAAAAGGACCTTGAGAAGAGGTCCAGACATTGAGCTTGCCGCCCGGCTCGAAGCTGGCCACTGTGATCTGGGGCTCCAAATACCCGTGGGTTCTCAGGTGGCTCTCAAACCGGTCCTGGCGCACATAGTGGGATTGGGAGAACCCGGCCGCCACATCACCCCATTCTGTCTCGGTTTTTCCGGCAACATTGGCATACGGTTCACGGACCTTGGGGTGAGTCGGGTGGATCTCAGGGGCCCCCGGCTTCATGGCCTCCTCGGGGTCAAAGACCTGCGGCAGGGGCTCGTACTCCACCTCAATAAGTTCCAGGGCCTCTTGAGCCGCATAAGGATCTGTGGCTGCCACCGCGGCTATTTCCTCACCCACAAAACGCACCTTGTCGGTTGCCAAGGGATATTGATCCGGAGGATATCGGGGCGTCTCAACAAAACCGTGCTTGATACCCGGTGTGTCTTTGGCCGTCACGATCGCTTTTACACCCTTCAGCCCGATGGCCTTTGAGACATCAATATTGAGGATTCGGGCATGGGGTATGGGACTTCTGAGGATACGGCCCACCAACATACCCGGAAGGTGGATATCTGTGGTATATTCGGCACGTCCGGTTGCCTTTGCCGGTCCGTCTTTGCGCGGGACGC
Source organism: Desulfobacteraceae bacterium (assembly GCA_013203065.1). The sequence continues at coordinate 3,664 of JABMQV010000443.1, forward strand.
GCTGCCCTACATAATCTAGCCTGTCTCCCATGATCGGTTCTCTCATTTCTGTTCTGCTGCCATCTGACCGGCTGCCTTGTTAACCGCCTCAATAATCTTGTTATAACCGGTACAACGGCAAAGATGGCCCTCAAGGGACTTTCGTATCTCCGCTTCAGTGGGGCGCGAGTTTTCCTCCAGCAAGGCCGTGGCCGATAGCACCATCCCCGGGGTGCAGAACCCGCACTGGATTGCGCCGGTGTCTTGAAACGCCTGTTGTACCGGACTCATCCGGTCCCCTTCTGCCAGGCCTTCGATGGTCACTATCTCCTGGTCTACGCAGTCCAAAACCAGCGTCAAACACGAAAGCACCGGCCTCCCCTCCATCAAGACCGTACATGAGCCGCACTCACCGGTGCCGCAGGCCTCTTTGGTTCCCATAAGCCCCAAGTCCTTGCGAAGGACTTCCAACAATGTGGCCTGGGGCTCCACCGCCAGTTCATAAGACTCGCCGTTAACCGAAAGTTTCATAAGCTGTTTCACGAAATTTCTCCTGGACCTCAAAGATGACCTTCGGACCAATATCAATAATGGAAGTGCTAAATAGTCGTAGGTGTTCACAGCTCCAGACTTCGGGGAACCCTGAACCTTTGAACTAATGAACGGTCACAAATAGTTTCACATGCTCAGGGCAGACTCAAGGGTACGCCGCGTCTGAACCTTCAAACACTCCCTCAGGTAGGCAGCCGTATACCCATGGTGGGGGAACGGATGGGCCTCAGCGGCAGTCAGACGGGCCGCCTCCTTTATAAGCTCCTTTGACAACCGTTTTCCCCGCATGGCCTCTTCGGCACCGGTCATCCGCGTGGGAGCGGCGCTGACGGCCCCCACGGTAAGACGCGCCTCAAGGCAAAGATCCTTGCCTCCCTCCATCTCCAGCACCACTGCCACATTCAGGCCTGCAAACTCCATCCCACCTCGAAAGGAAAACCTGCCAAGGCCACTTCTCCTTGATGCGGTATGACCGGGGACCAGCACCTCCGTCAGGAGTTCCGTTTCGGAAATCGCAATCGGCTTGAGGGGGTCGCCTGTGTAAAGGTTCTCAAGGGGTAATTGTCTGTCCCCTTCAGGCCCAATGATAGTGACAAACGCCCCCAGGGAGATCAAGGCGGGAGCGGTATCCCCACAAAATACGGCACAGCACTTTTTTCCCTTGGGAAGCAGGTAACATCGGTCCCCACTTCGCTTAAAACAGGGATCGACAAACTGGAAGGTATGGCTCTGGTTGTAATATGAACAACGGGTATCCAGACAAAGGTTCCCGCCCAGGGTCCCCATCTGTCGGATCTGATTGGAACCTACATTCAAAGCGGCCTCCGTCAGTAAAGAGGCTCGTTCTATCACCAGAGGTGAAC
>JABMQV010000444.1 GCA_013203065.1 Desulfobacteraceae bacterium
GCGTAATTTTCATGCGACCCGGCCAATTTTCTTAATCTTTTTCTGGAATTGCAGATCCTTATTTTGGAATTGGAGATGGGTTCGGTCTCGTAACCGGAGCCCATGGATGGTTTTTCCCCACATCAATTGACACACCGCACTGATTGTTCTAAATTTATACCGATGTTGCAAAAAAACACCTGTTGTTGCAGCATGGAACCATGAGCGTTGGTCATTTGTCATTGGATGCGGGGTAATTTCTCAATAACATGACTTTCGTTCACGCACTAAATTGAGATGATTTCCGTCACGCAAGGCAGGAAAAGATGATCAGGATGACCAGGAGAGACAGCATTTTCCAAAAGGCGTTCCTGTGGGGATCGGTCTTTGTGTGGCTTACGTTCCTTGTGCCGGAGATTTGGGCCCAGACCTTTGATTTTGATGAAGGGCTCAAGGTTCTTGCCGAAGGTCTCGTTTCAGTGAAAAAAGAGGCGCTGAGGGACAAGAAGATCGCAGTTTTTGGAATCATCGAAAGCAAGTCAGAGAAAAGGTGGGAGATCTCTTCTCATATTGAAGACGGGATAGTGGACGTGCTCGTAAACCAGGGCTATACCCTCATAGAGAGGAGGAGAATCGAAGATATCATCAAGAAGGAACTCAAGAAGAAAGTTGACCTGTGGTTTGACGAGGCCCGGGTCGCCCAATTCGGAAAGCTTGTGGGCGCCGACGTTGTTATCACGGGCAATTATGTTCGATGGGGCCGCGGGATGCTCAGGATCAGCATACGAGCCATCAATGTCTCGGACGGAAAGGTTCTGGCTGCCAGCAAAGTGAAGATCCACACAGACAGGATAGCGGACCTGCTCAAACCTGTGAAAGAAGAAGGTGCCGGCCCGGAAGGGGATAAGGCCGCCAGCAGACCAGAAGCCAAGAGTCAAACCAAGGGCCCCGGGGACCGGGCCAAAACGCCGACCCCTTCCGCCCAACAGATGGGATCCTTTTGCTGCGATCAATTTGGGAACAGGCGCTGCGCCATTGTTCAGCCTTTCCCGCTGGGGGCGCCCTGTTTTTGCCCAGGGCAGGGCCATGGTTATACGTGCCAATAACAGGCCGGCTGCTGAAAAATCCAGCAAAGAAGGAGATCATAAAAACATCTGTTGATTAACCGATCTTAGGCACAGGAGGTATTGACCATGAAAAGATACGTGATTGTTGGAAATGGAGTTGCAGGGACCACTGCGGCGGAAAATATTCGAAAACTGGATCAAGAAGGGACGATTACTATCCTTACAAATGAGGACCTTCCCTTCTATTACAGGATAAGGCTGAACGAATATCTCTCCGGTAATCTCAAGGAGGAAGAGCTTCTGGCAAAAAAGGCCGTATGGTATAAGGATCTTGAAATTGATTTGAAGTTGCAGTCGCCCATTGTCGGCGGTGATCCTCAAGAAAAGGTCTTGTTTGATGAAGACAAAGGGGGATTTTTCTACGATACGTTGCTGATTGCAACGGGGAGCCACTCATTTATACCCCCCATAACAGGGTCCGAAAAAAAGGGGGCCTTTGCCATCCGGTCCATCCAGGACTGTCGGGGAATTAGCGGTTGGGCCAAGAAGGCAGAGGAGGTGGTGCTCATCGGCGGGGGGCTGTTGGGACTCGAGGCCGGAAACGCACTCCTGAAACTCGGACTCAAGGTCACGGTGGTGGAATTCTTTCCGAGGCTCCTCCCAAGACAATTGGATGACGATGGGGCCAAGAGGCTCCAGACGATCATGGAGGGAATGGGGTTCTCTTTCCGCCTCGGCGCCAAGACCCAGGAAATCACCGGCGATAATGAAGTGACCGGTGTCTCATTGGAAGGGGGCGAGAGCCTGAATGCCCAGATGGTCGTCATATCAGCCGGTGTGCGTCCAAACATGGAACTTGCCCGGCCTCTGGGCCTTGAGACAGACAAAGGCATCAAGATTGATGAATATCTTCGGACCAACCAGCCGGATATCTATTCTGCAGGTGACGTTGCCGAGTTTAAAGGGATGCCCTATGGAATCTGGCCTGCGGCAATGGAGCAGGGGAAGATCGCTGGTACAAACATGGCGGGCGGGAGTTTGGTTTACGAGGGAACCATCATGGCCAATACCTTGAAGGTGGTTGGCGTGGATTTGGCCTCGGCAGGAGAGATCGACGCAGACGGGAAGTTCGACGCCAAGGTGGTCACGGATGAAAAGACCTACAAGAAAATCGTGATTGATAATAATCTGATCATCGGCTGTATCATGCTCGGGGATAAGAAGGGATTCAACAAGATTACGCGAATGATGTCTGAAAAGCGCAGCCTTACGGAGATAGGGGATGATCTCAAGGCCGAGGGATTTGATCCGGGAGCCTGATATCAGCCTTATGTCATCCCCCCCCGTCACCGTCCAGGAGATCCTTGGCCAAGAGGGAAAGCTGGCCCGTTCCCTCGAGGGTTTCGAGTTTCGCTCCTCTCAGATCCAGATGGCCCTTCTGGTAAGGGACTGCCTCCAAGAAAAACTCCCATCCGTGATAGAAGCCGGGACAGGTACCGGAAAGACATTCGGTTATCTTGTTCCCGTCATCTTGAGCGGGAAAAAGACGGTCATCTCTACCGGAACAAAAAATCTTCAGGAACAGATCTACTCCAAAGACCTGCCCCTTCTCGAAGGTGCCACCGGCCTCCGGGCCAATGCCATGATCATGAAGGGGAGAAAGAACTATCTCTGTCTTCACAGATACCACCAATACATTTCCCAGGCCTCACCATTGACCCCGGGTCTTCAAGAGACGAGGCGGAGAATAGAAAAATGGCTCACGGAGACAGAGTTCGCCGACCGGGCAGAGCTTGCATGGTTGGGAGATGATGACATCCTATGGGATGGCGTATCATCCACCTCGGACCAGTGTTTGGGTTCAGAGTGCATGTTTTTGGATAAGTGTTTTCTTGGCAGGCTCCGGAGCAGGGCCGCCAAGTCCAAGATCATCATTGTGAATCATTATCTCTTTTTTGCGGACCTAAAAGTCAAAAGGGGGGGATTTGGAGAGATTATCCCCCGATTTCAGGTAGCTGTGTTTGACGAGGCTCACAAGATAGAAGAGATTGCCACTTCCTATCTTGGAGATAGTCTGAGCACCAATCAGTTGGTTGAGCTGGCAACCGATATAGAAAAAGAGATCAAAGACCTGCCGGATCCGGCCACGACCAAGGCAAAAAGGCAGTTAGCTGCCATCAGGTCCGCATCAGAACAGATAAGAGGCTTTTTTGACGGCCAAGAGGGGAAGGGAATTCTGGACGAGGAGACCCTCTTGAATCTAAGGCAAGGCCCGGCCAGGAAGGCCATTGGAGGGCTCAGAAATATTCGAGAAGCCCCGGGCCTCAGGGAGCTTAAGAGTCTTACCCTTCAGACACTTCTGTCCAGGGCGGGTGAACTGGGCCAGCTATTGGAAGAGATTCTAAGAACGAGGGACATTGGTTGGTTGAACTGGTATGAAAGGCGAAAGAGGAGCCTTTTGCTCCATACATCACCCCTTGACATATCCGAGCGCCTCGATGAACTCCTCTACCAAAAGGTGAAGACCGTGATCTTTACCTCTGCCACCATTTCTACAAATGGGAACTTTGATTTTATCCGCTCGCGCCTTGGACTTCATGACGAGGCCCGTGAGTCCATCTATCCCTCCCACTTCGATTTTGGGAGACAGACCCTACTGTACATTCCCAGAGATCTGCCCGTCCCAAGTGACCCGGAATTCGGCCAAGAGGCTGCAGGAAGGATTATTGATATATTGAAGATAACAGAAGGCAGGGCCCTGGTCCTCTTCACGAGCTATCATAACCTGAACATCGCCTATGAGGTGTTGAGAGACAAGATCCCCTATCGTATCAAAAGACAGGGCCATGCGCCTAGGACGGTGCTTCTGGATGAATTCAGAAGCGATATCCATTCGGTCCTTTTGGCCACAAGCTCATTCTGGCAGGGTATTGATGTACCCGGAGAGGCCTTGAGCTGCCTGATTATCGATAAGCTCCCGTTTGATTCCCCCGGTGAGCCGCTGATCGCTGCCAGGATCACTGTCATCCACGACCGAGGAGGGAACCCCTTTTTTGAATATCAAGTACCATCGGCCATCATTTCCCTCAAACAAGGCCTCGGGAGACTCATAAGAAAGAACTCCGATAGGGGTGTATTGTCCATCCTCGACAACAGGATCATGACCAGCAGATACGGAAAACTATTCCTGCAGAGCCTCCCGCCCATCCCCATAAGCCACAGCCTGTCAGATATCACCCGTTTTTTTGAAGCGGAAAAGGCGGCCGACGATTGTGAAAGGAGCAACTGAATGCCACAAAAATGGAAAGTGATATCCAGCAAGCGTGATAAATCCTATAGGGTCTTCAGCCTGAGAACGGACAGGGCCCGTTCACCGCGCACTCGCCAGGAACACGATTTTTTTATCCTTGAATCCTCATCCTGGATAAATGTGATTCCACTGACCCCTCAAAATGAGGTGGTTATGGTCCGGCAATACCGCCATGGAACCCGGGAAGTTACTCTGGAAATCCCGGGTGGCCTTGTGGAGAGACAGGACACCCCCGAAGGAGCGGCCAGCAGAGAACTCCAAGAAGAAACCGGATACCGTGCCTCTGACATGGTTCTCCTGGGAAGTGTCCATCCCAATCCGGCCATTCAGAACAATCAGTGCTACACCTTCCTCGCGCGGGATGTCTTCCCCGCTGGCGCACAGCAACAAGATGAAAAAGAGGACATAGAGGTTCGGCTCTACCCCCTTTCGGAGGTCCCTCACCTGATCAGGGAAGGGCAGATTACCCATGCCCTTGTGCTGGCAGCCTTTTACAGGTTCTATATGGAATATCAGCCTGGCCATTCAGGAGAAACCTGGCCTCGAGGCTGATCATTCCGGAAACCCCAACTATCTGCCGGGCCCCACGGTGCCCGAGATTATTGAGAACTTATCAATTTGATTGAAAAGCTATTGTTTTTGTTGTCAAATCGCTTGGGGAATTACCGAAATAATTTCACACTGCTCTGGCCGGGAGGTCATCATGAAAATTTCCCTTCTTTGTCTTCTGATATTTTTTTCCTTTGAAACCGGAGTGGGCGGGGCCCAGGCACCCGTGAGTGAAGATACTGAGGCCTGTATTGAATGCCACGCCGCCATCCATCCCGGCATTGTTTCCGAATGGAAAAAGAGCCGCCACGCGCGGATAAGCCCTGAAACAGCCCTAAAGAAGAAGCGGTTAGAAAGGCTGGTCTCTTCCAAAAAGATACCTGCGGAACTTATCAAAAAGGCCGTCGGCTGCGCCGAGTGTCACACCCGGAATCCGGCAACACATAAAGATACCTTCGAGCACAATGACTTCCAGGTTCACGTGGTTGTTACCCCGCAGGACTGTGCCACGTGCCATGCCACAGAGGCACAACAATATGGCAGGAATCTAATGTCACACGCTTACGGTAACCTTATGAACAACACGCTGTACCAGGACCTGGTAAAGGCGGTCAACGGCACCCAGTCCTTTAAGGACATGAAGACGACGCTAACCCCTCCCGATCCGGAAACCAACGCCGATTCCTGCCTTTACTGTCACGGTACCGTGGTAAAAGTCAAAGGGATGAAAAAGGTGGAGACCGAGATGGGGGAGATGGAATTCCCTCTTCTTTCGGGGTGGCCCAACCAGGGTGTTGGCCGCATCAACCCGGACGGAAGCCTGGGATCCTGCGCAGCCTGCCACAGCCGTCACCAATTCTCCATTTCAATGGCAAGAAAGCCTTACACCTGTGCGGAATGCCACAAGGGGCCTGATGTCCCTGCATACCCGGTTTACCAGGTAAGCAAGCATGGCAACATATTTTCTTCCTCAAACAGGGAGTGGAACTTTGAGGCCGTTCCCTGGCGTGTCGGGAAAGATTTCACAGCCCCTACCTGTGCCGCGTGTCATGCCAGCCTGGTGGTTTCTGGAGATGGCGAGGTCATCGCGGAAAGGACCCACCAAATGAATAACCGGCTCCCCTGGAGGCTCTTCGGATTGATTTATGCACACCCCCACCCAAGATCGCCCGACACCTCGGTCATCAGAAACAAGGCCGGGCTTCCACTGCCCACGGAACTGACGGGGGGACCCGCAAGGGAATACGTGATTGCCCCTGAAGAGGAAGAGACCAGACTCACGCGCCTTAAAAAGATCTGTCTCTCCTGTCACGCCACTGGCTGGGTGGATGGGCATTTTGCCCGCCTCAAAAACACCCTGAAGACCACCAACAGGATGACTTTGACCGCAACCAGAATCCTGCTCTCGGCCTGGGAAAAAGGGGTTGCCCGGGGACCTTCACAGAAGGGGAACATCTTTGATGAGGCCATCGAGAAGATGTGGGTGGAACAGTGGTTGTTCTATGCAAATACCACCAGATTTGCGTCCGCCATGGCTGGCGCCGACTACGGGGCCTTTGCAAACGGTCGGTGGTATCTTTCAAAAAACATACAGAAGATGCTTGACTGGCTCGAATTGAAGATGAGGATGAAGAAATAGCTGGTGAAGGGAGCAGACAGTTCTCCTCAGGGACAACCTGGACACTGAACACAAAATTCTCATAGACATCACCAAGGGATCATGCTATCTGAAGGACCTCAAAATTTGTTATAATCAACAATCAACAATCTTTTAGGAGGACTCACTGAATGGTACTCAGCCTTATGAGAAGACACGCCAAGTCCTGGATCATCAAGTTCCTGATAGGCATCATTGCCGTGGTCTTTGTCTTCTATTTTGGATATTCCTTTACTGCAACAAGGGGTTTAAAGATAGCCTATGTCAACGGAGAGCTCATCAACGAAGCAGAATACGAGAAGGCCTACCGGGAGCTTGTCGAGACCATGCGGAGACAGTACCAGGGCATGTGGAACGATGACCTCATAAAAACCTTCAACATGAAGCAAAGGGCCCTGGACGGACTCATCAATCAGAAGCTGATCAGCCAGGAAGCACAAAAATTGGGATTGGATGTTACGGAGAGTGAAAGCCAGAAGGCGATCATGAATTACCCGGCCTTTCAGGTAAACGGCTTATTTGAGATGAGGCGTTACCAGGCCCTCTTGAGCCAGAACCGCATGAAACCGGAGGATTTTGAGGCTAGCATGGCCTTACAGTTGCTTGATACCAAATTGAAGCAATTCTTGTTTTCTTTTCTAGATGTCTCGGAGGAGGCGGTGCTTGAGTATTATACTTACAATAATGAAAAGACCAATCTCGGTTTTGTTCAGTTCAAGCCGGAGAAATTCAAAAAATCCACCAAGTTTGACCAGACGTCCTTGAAAAAGTACTTTGAAGAGAACAAGGCGCGTTACCGGATCCCTGAAAAGATCAAACTTATCTTTATCGAGATCGATCCGGACGGCTTTAAGGAGAAGGTTCATATTACTGAAGAGGAGATTGCAGGCTATTATGGATACAACCCGGATATGTTCATTGATCCCAAGCAGGTAAAGGCTCGACATATCCTGTTCAAGCTGGGCCAGGATGCCGACGAGACCAAGGAAAAGGAAGTCCGGAAGGCGGCTGAGGCGGTCTTGAAAGAGGCCCGCCAGGGTAAGGATTTTGGAGAATTGGCCAGGAAATATTCTGAGGGTCCCTCCAAGTCCGAGGGAGGGGATCTGGGGTATTTTTCTGAAGGTCAGATGGATAAGCCCTTTGAGAAAGCGGCCTTCAAATTGAAAAAGGATGAGATCAGCGACCTTGTGAGGAGCCGTTTCGGGTATCATATCATCAGGGTGGAGGACATAAAGGAGAAGAGGACCAAGCCACTGGAAGAGGTTCGCGAACAAATTGCGGAGATCTTGCTCAAGAATTCAAGCGCCGAACTGGCCCACGAAAAGGGCCTCTCCCTGATGGACCAGATGCCCTATGATGTGGACCTTGGCCAATATGCACCCCTGCATCAGCTTGGCACAAAAGATACCGAATATTTTGCCAGTGGAGAACCCATACCAGGTGTTGCAGGGAGTGGGGTTGAGGGTAAGCCTATGTTTTCTCTGGATATAAAGGAGACGAGTGAGCTGATTGAAGTGAATGGCAAGTTCTATATTTTTCAACTGATTGAGAAGAAGCCATCCCATTTGCCAGAATTGAAGCAAGTTGCTGAAGAGGTCAAAAAGGATTTCAAAGACTATCTTGCCGCCAAGGCAGCAAAGACCGCTGCAGAGAGCTATTTGAAAGAATTGCGCAAAGGAAAATCCTGGGAAGAACTTGCAAAAGAGAGACACCTGGAAGCGGGGAGTACAGGGTATTTTTCGCGCAATGATCCTATCGCGGGGATCGGTTATGACCCGGCCTTAACAGAAGCTGTCTTCAGGCTTGACAAAGGCAAGCCATACCCTGATACCATCTTTGAAAACAACGAGGGTGCCTATGTCATCAGGTGGGAAGGGAAAAAAGGTATAGACAAGCAGGAGTATGAGAAAGAAAAGGAGAGATATCGCTTTTCACTGATGGGGGAACGGCATAAACGTGTCTTTCAAAATTGGCTCCAAAATCTGAGAAAGAATGCAGAGATAGAAATTGTAACACCCGTTTCCGGCTAGCAATTCTTTACCTTAGGAGCTGTGCTGGTCAGCCGTCAGAATCCTATATCTTCTCCCTCTCACGGGGAGATAATAGATCCCCTCTTCGTCTTCGATATAGTGAGCGAGCTGGTAGTAAGCCGCGCGGTTGAATCGGGCCGGAAAAGCGCGGTCATTGACTCTACAATAGAGGACATTCTCCTCTCCCGCAAAAAGGGTATCTGGAACCAACTCCTCTTGGGTACCATCATTTAAGTATAATATGAACCGGCCAGATTGATCCCGGTCCGCACCCTCATGGACAACCCTCCTTACCACATGGGCCGTGTCCTCCACCTCAACATAACAGCGCTCACCATTCCAGTCGATCACATATCGGCCCTTGGTATCCAGCTCCATGTTTTGGTAAAAGAGCTGAACAAAGTCCCTTCGGATCATCTCGATGCCTTTGTGGTACCAGCGCCCTTCTTTGTCTATGCGGATCAGGCAGGGTGGCAGATCCTGATTTTCCATCTAACTGCTCCCTCATTGTTTTGGTGCGATGTCTATACACTCCCGACACTGTGACAGTCAAGCTCGGAAGACCCAAGGGGGAATAAAATTGTTTGACTTTGAAACCTGTATTGTCTATAGTGATCCGTTTAAATAACTAGATGTTTGAAATAGAAGATTACAGCTACGAATTACCCGAAGGCTCCATTGCCCAGGTTCCGGCCTCAAAGCGAGACACCTCCCGGGTTTTGGTGGTGGATCGTCTGAA
>JABMQV010000445.1 GCA_013203065.1 Desulfobacteraceae bacterium
AAATATCTACAATTTCAATAAGTTGTAGAATTTCCGAGACGTCTGATTATTGGTAAGAATCATCATGAACATCATCTTTTCTATCATCAAAGCTGGAGGTGAACTATGAATGTCGTTCGAGTTGCTGTGGTCCAGGCGACCCCTGTTGTCTTCAACCGGGAAAAGACAGTTGAGAAGGTGCGTGCGCTGGCCGCGGATGCTGCCAGGGAGAAGGCCCAGATGGTGGTCTTTCCCGAAGGTTTTATCTCGGCCTACCCAAAGGGTCTGGATTTTGGCGCGCGGGTGGGCATGCGCCTTCCCGGGGGGCGGGAAGATTTCCGTCGCTACTGGGAGAGTTCCGTTGATGTGCCCGGGCCTACCACCGAAGCATTGGGAGCCGTAGCCAAGGAAAACAGCATTTATCTGGTCATCGGTGTCATAGAAAGAGACCAGGGGACCCTCTATTGTACCGTGCTGTTCTTCGGGCCTGACGGCAGCTTTATGGGAAAGCACCGAAAGCTCATGCCCACGGTCATGGAGCGCATCGTTTGGGGGTTTGGAGACGGGTCAACCCTGCCGGTCTTTGACACGGATCTGGGCAGACTGGGGGCCGTTATCTGTTGGGAAAACTATATGCCCCTCCTGCGGACATATATGTATTCCAAGGGGATCCAGATTTACTGCGCGCCTACCGCAGATGACCGGGATACCTGGCTTCCAACCATGCAGCACATTGCTTTAGAGGGGCGCTGTTTTGTCCTTTCATGCTGTCAGTATCTCACGCGACGGGACTGCCCGGAAGATTATGCGGCGATTCAAGGGGATGACCCTGAGACGGTGCTTATGCGGGGGGGAAGCTGCATTGTTGCACCACTGGGCGACGTCCTTGCCGGGCCCAGCTTTGACGGTGAGACAATCCTCACAGCAGAGTTGGATATGAACGACATCGCACGGGGGAAATACGATTTTGATGTGACCGGTCATTATGCCCGCCCCGACATCTTCAGGCTTCATGTCAACGAACGGGCCATGCCTGCCGTCGTTACGTCCTCAGGGGGTGTGCGGGATCCTTTTGCCGAAGAATTGGTGGAATAGGGCAAGGGACTTAGAGGTTCTGTTTCGCCTCTAGATCAAGGATTTTCTTTTCCAGTTCAGCGATTCTTATCTCAAGGGCCTCTATCCTCCTCTGCCGATCTGTCTTCTTCTTAGGGGTTTCAAGGGGCCCCTTGTCCTTGATGATCCTGCTGACGCTTGTGGTGCTTATCCCGTACTGATCTGCTATTTTTTTGAGGGACAGACCACTCGCCCGGGCCTCTACAACCTTTTGCTTTACGCTCTCATCAATCTTTTTTTTGGCCATTACGGACTCCCATTAAGTGGAAGATAAGGGGGATTGTGTTGTAACTGTTCATAGACATTCCGATTGTAAGTACAAACGGAAATTTCGTCAAGAGATACCATCACTCCCAGCAATTCAAATCTTGGCATTCCACCTTGTATGGCTGCGAAAACGCATCGGTAGATTTTATCCGTAGCTTCTCAATAAGTCCGGGGGAAATAGTCGGGTTTCTGGAAGGGTGTTCGATCATTTCTTTCCACGGTTCTCTAAAGCTTCAAGGCGCAGCTAACCCTGCAAGAATGGATTAAACTGTTTTTCACGCCCCACGGTTGTCACGGGACCGTGCCCGGACAGGACCGAGGTGTCATCCGGGAGGGTAAATATTTTTTTTCGGATATTTTCCAAAAGGAGTTCCATATTGCCACCCGGGAAATCGGTTCGTCCGATGCTTCCCGCAAACAGGGCATCGCCACAAATTACCACCTTCCTTTTTTGCTTTGTGCCCTCCAACTCCAATTCGCCTTCACAGACAAAACCAAGCCCGGCGGGGGAATGGCCGCGCAGGTCCAGAACCTCGAATCGGATAGACCCCATTTCTATCACATCCCCCTCTTGGATGAACCGGGAGGCCCTGGAGTTGGCCGCACCGCTTCCGAACATGGACGCATTTTCACGAACCGATTTGAGTCCCGGGGCCTCGTCACGATGGGTCAAGATGGGGGCATCGGTGGCATTCTCGAGTTCCTGGTTTCCCCCCACGTGGTCCCAGTGCGTGTGGGTATTCATGATGTACTTCACCCTCAGGTTGTCATCAGAGAGGGCCTTGAGAATTTGGTCCACGTTTCCACCGGGGTCGAATACGGCGGCTTCTTTGGTGGTTTCATCGGCCACAATATAGCAATTGACCATAAGAGGTCCTGTTTCCAGCATCTTTAGGATCATGGTTTGTTTTTCTCCGGGTTAATTCGTATAAATACCGCTCACAAAGGCTATCCGAGCCTGATCAAGGTGGCAAGATAGGACATAGAGGTCCGGGTGTCAATTGCAAAGGTCTCGGGCCGGAATGCTCAGGGCTTGACTTTGCAGACAAAAAATCCTACCCTTCTGCATATTCCACACTGGGGCGATGATGGCTTTATCGCCTCTGTGACTCCGGCCGTCAGCGCTTCCATTTTTTGATCTGAGGGGAAGCGGATGACAAAGGGTGTGGAAATTTAATGGGCCAAGGGTGGTCCGTGGTGGAGCTTCCGCGGACTGAAATGACAATTCGAATCCAGAAAAAGGAGGAGTTATGAAGGTTAAGAAGATCTTTTTACCCGAGTCTGAATTGCCGCGGCAATGGTACAACGTCCTGCCGGATTTACCCACACCCATGGAACCGCCCCTTCACCCGGGGACTGGTCAGCCTGTTGGTCCGGATGATCTGGCTCCCATCTTTCCCATGGCTCTTATTGAACAGGAGGTGAGCCAGGAAAGACACATCGATATCCCTGAGGAGGTCCTGGAACAATATTTGATCTGGCGACCGACACCCCTTTACAGGGCTTACAGCCTGGAGAAATATCTTGATACGCCGGCGAAGATCTACTTCAAGAACGAGGGTGTAAGCCCGGCCGGGAGTCATAAACCCAACACGGCCATGGCACAGGCATATTACAACAAGATGGCCGGAACCAAGCGGATCTGCACAGAGACCGGGGCCGGTCAGTGGGGAAGTGCCCTGGCCTTCTGTTGCGCGCTTTTTGGTCTGGAATGTAAGGTCTACATGGTAAAGATCAGTTACAATCAGAAGCCTTACCGGCGTATGATGATGGAGACCTGGGGTGGCAATTGCGTTGCAAGCCCCAGCACCGAGACCAAGGCGGGACAGACAATCCTGGAACAAAATCCGGATTCTCCAGGGAGTCTGGGGATCGCCATCAGCGAGGCGGTGGAGGCGGCGGTGACAGGCGAAAACAGCAAGTATTCCCTTGGGAGTGTGCTCAACCATGTGCTGCTTCACCAGACGGTAAACGGCCTCGAGTGCCAGAAACAGATGGCCATTGCCGGGGACTATCCGGACGTGATTATCGGTTGCGCGGGGGGTGGCAGCAATTTTGCGGGTCATGCCCTTCCCTTTGTTCGGGACAAAATCAACGGGAAGGAAATTGACATCATCGCCGTTGAACCCACCTCTTGTCCCACCATGACAAAAGGCCCATTCGCCTATGACTTTGGTGATACCGTACAGATGACGCCCTTTCTTCCCATGCACACGTTGGGCCACAATTTTGTTCCCGAGCCGATTCACGCAGGTGGCCTCAGATATCACGGTATGGCGCCTATTGTGAGCCAGCTTGTCCTGAGCAACATTGTGCGCCCGGTTGCGGTTCCCCAGCTTGAGACCTTCCAGGCAGGAATTACCTTTGCCAGGACCGAGGGATTTATCTCCGCACCCGAGACAGACCATGCAGTGGCCGTTGTCATCCGTGAGGCCATCAAGGCAAAGGAAGAGGGAAAAGAAAAGGTCATCCTCTTCAACTGGAGCGGGCACGGCCTGGTGGATATGGAAGCATATGAGGCCTACCTGAGCGGACAGCTCTCGGATCATGCACTCCCGGAGGAGGAGATTGAAAAGGCCTTAGGCGATATCGCATCCTTCCCAAAACCCCAGCAGTACACGGGCTAAAAGGCCTTGCACCATTTATGATGTAGCCATCCACCCCGGAGACCTTTGAGGTCTCCGGGGCCGGCCTTTGACACAAAAAGATCAAAAAATGAAGAGACAGAGCAGGCCACCAGGCGATGATTATGAGATCAGGTGCCCCAGATTGGGCCATCAGATACCCTTTTCATATTGTCGTCTTGAAAACCAGGGTCTTCCCTGTTTTAAGACCCTGGATTGCTGGTATGATCACTTTCTGGTGGAGGAACATATGAAACAGGAACTGACACCAGAGGAGTGGAAGAGGATCTTTGGCAGCCCCCCAAGACAGAAGATGCTCTCGCTGGTGGAATTGATAGAGCAGGCCAAAAAAAGGGAAAAAGGGGAGTCATGACACGAGAGGAATTTTTTTTGGGAAATGGGGCCATAGCCCTGGGGCTCGTGGAGGCGGGGTGCCAGGTGGTTACCTCCTACCCGGGGACACCCAGTTCGGAAATCTTGCCCGAGGTTACCCGGCTGGTAAAATCGGAAGGCCTCAACACCTATGTGGAATGGTCTACCAACGAGAAGGTGGCATTGGATACCGCATTTGCCGCCGCTGTCTCCGGAAAGAGGGCGGCCTGCTGTATGAAACAAGTGGGGCTGAATGTGGCGGCTGATTCACTCATGAGCGCGGCGTACCTGGGAACCATCGGTGGTCTGGTTATTATTTCATGCGATGATCCCGGTCCCCATTCTTCCCAGACCGAGCAGGACACCCGCCTGATGGCCCGGCTGGCAAAGGTGCCAGTCCTGGACCCGTCCAACCCCAAGGAGGCGCGGGAGATGGCCAAATTGGCTCTGGATATCTCAGAGGAGTTCAGGGTCCCGGTCATCTTAAGGCCAGCCATCCGTGTGTGCCATGCACGGCAAAGCCTTTCATGGGGTCCACTCAAAACCAACGATCGAAAGGCCGTTTTTGAAAAGGACCCTGCCAGGTGGGCGGCAACACCCCGGTTTCGCTACATCCTCCACGGAGAGTTGAATCAGAAATTGGGGAAGATCGGGCGAAAATTTGAAGGGCTCACTGATTTCAACTTCCATGATATGGAGCCAGCAAAGAAGTACCCCCTCGGGATCATTGCCGGCGGGGTCCCTTATGCTGTCGTGCGGGATATCTTTTCTGAAGAGGATCGGAAAGATATTCCAGTCCTCAAGATTGGCACCCCCTACCCATTTCCTGAGAGAATGGCCCAGGAGTTCATGTC
>JABMQV010000446.1 GCA_013203065.1 Desulfobacteraceae bacterium
ACCTTGTACGCCGTCCTACTCGGTTTGTTTTGGCGCATGGAATCCTTTTTGAAACAGAACGCTCAGCTTGAGGCGCGTGTGAAGCGGTAGCATAGCACGTGTTCCTCTCAAAGCGATTGTCCGGTTTCTTTCTGATAAGATATCAATGACATTGGTGCTTACGTCAATGTCCATGGTTTTGTAAAATAGGATTGACGAACTTCAGGTGCCTTGAACTCGGCCCATTTTTCTAACCCCATTTTATTAATCAAGCACAGATTGAAGACCTTGATATTATGCGGCAGATCGCTTGCTTTGTCAGCATAGGGGTGCAGGTTATCACAGGGAAACTCATCACAGTCGCCACAGAATTTTAAACCTTTTTCTTGGGAGCATTCATAAGCCGCACAACGATGTGCTTCACCGAAAACATGTTTTTGTAATGGTATTTGGCCATTGTGGCTGCGGCATCCTTTACAAAGCATTATTTCTATAGGGAGGTTGTATTCTTTAGATAGTCTCTCAACTTTGTTCATAGCCTCCTGGTTCTCATGGGCTAAAAAAAAGTGACAATTGAAGCAGTCCAACCCACAAGGAGCGGTCATTTGAAAATAGTCCATAGAAAATTCTCCTTTTTGAATCTTTTCCTGCCCAACAAGTGATTATACGGTTCTGAATAACACGACGCTCGTAATGTTAACTGAGCCAAAATGCAATGTTTGGCAGAAAACAAAATATGAGCCAGTGCAGATATATTGAGAATCCTCCAAACATCTTGCCCTGCAAAACACCAATTTCTTGCCATAAAATAACCAAATCAGCAAGTTCAAAATGTTGTGATATCTTCAATTTCCGAGATTCAGGTTAAACGTGTTATCTGATTCCATCTCTCAGATTTCGGGAAGGTTGAGTTATCTTGACAGAAACCAAACATATCATCAAGTTCGAAAACCTGTGGTATCTTCAATTCGGATAGTTCAAGTGAACCTGAGACACCTGATTCCGTATCTCAATGTCTGATGTTGTCACATTGGCTCTTGACTTCAGCTTTGAAGCTGTTTGGTCAAATAAAGGTTACTGCACTTCAAGTAAACAGCGTCTGCATATTCATTTTTTTAACTACTTTATTCATGCCTTCCTCAGAAGGGCGTTGCACAAAATTTTCCGCAGCCTTTAATACCTTGGGTAGCTCCTGCACATCTCCCACCGTGTTCAAGAATATTCCTGGAATACTCAACACCCAGTGAACACATTGGGTAATGGCCTCCTCATCTGTTAGCGGTTCATACCAGGTGCTCCGGTTCCATGTTTTTTGTCCCCAATACCCCCGTGCAATCGATTTGATCGTTTGCACAGCGATTTCGCGTTCACGACAATATGAGATGAGTTGGTCAAATTCACTGGAATAATTCGGGTCCTGCATAAGGAGATAATTACAGGGTAAAAGCACTGTGTCAAAGGCGAAGCGTTCGAGGGTTTGCCGGTGAAATCTCGGCGTATCAATGCCATGACCGCTGATTCCGATATATCTGGTCAATCCCTTTTCCTTTGCCTCAATCAAAAATTCCAGGGCGCCACCAGGTCCCATAATGATTTCCCGCTCCACCACATCCGTCAGGTTGTGAAATTGAAGGAGATCAACGCTGTCGACTTGGAGCCTGTCTAAAGATCGTTGAAATTGGTCTTTTGCATTCTGATAGGTCCTTTCATTGGTTTTGGTGGCCAGGAAGAACCGGTCACGATATTTTTTCATCCATGGCCCCAAACGCAGTTCAGCCTCTCCATATCTTGGTGCGGTGTCAATGTGGTTGACACCGAATTCCCACAAGAGGTCCAGGACCCTATCGGCCTCGGACTGGTTGATCCTTCCCAAACTCACTGAACCAAAAATGGTTCTGGAACTATTATGGCCCGTTTTTCCAAAAGGTACTTTTTCAATCATCTTATGTCCTCCATTACCGAGACTGGTTTCATCTTTTGTATCTTCTTTCCGCCCAATTTGATATGTGAAAGGATACATCTTGATAAACCCGGTCTCAAGCGAGCGTTTTTCAATATTATATCCGATTTGGAAATAATCAGGAACGTACAGCAGATAGAGTAACCCTGCCAATATCATCCCGGATATGGTTATGATGATGGTCATTTCAGCCCTGAATGGATCGGGTACATTATTCTTTGCATTTGCTAAAGCCTATGCCGGTGAACCTCTCAAGACAGGCGCTTTTCACCAGCCAGTCGCCATCTATTTTCTCTGCCTTGAGTTTGAAGCGGTAAAGATCAGCACGCTCGCCCACCTCCTCCACCCAGCCTTTGGGATCGTTATAGAGTTTTTCCAGTGCGGGCAAAGATTGGTCTTTTTTGACGATCAGAAAAGGGAAAGATAGTGTGGATCGGCTCTCTTCTGATTCAAGATCAACGTTTGGTTTAGGATAAAGCACCTTCAGCTTGCCGTAGTGTCTGAAGGCCATAAAAAGGATTCTTTTTGCTTCGCGGCGGTTCAAACCACCTGGTTGAGCCTCAAAGTCTTTTGTGGTCAGGTTTATAATCCCGCCGATGTCATGCGCTTCGGCAAGACTGGCTGCTTTTTGAACCATCTCTTCAAGCGCCTTTTCATCGCCTTTGGAGGAGCACGAGGCAGAGATAAAAATGAGGAGCAATACTATCCACGGGCGTACTCGTTTCACCATCTCCTGACTCTCCCCTTTCACTCATGTCCCGGCTTCTGATGCTTTTCCCCTCCCATCTAAATTCATTTTTCAGAACCTGCCCCCTCTTCTTCACAAGATGGTTTGGCACAAGATGGTTTGGTCAGTGCCAGGAGGAAGGAGCTGACAGCCGCTTTGTGATCAAGCATCAACAGCCGGGCGTGGCTGCCGGGGCCAAAGAGCAGTTCACCCAACGCGTCTCCATCCACACTCATGTGCACGGCCAGTACCCTTGGACCATGACGATGCAGCAATCTTTCCACATGACGATAAAAGCGCTCGGCACCGTCACCAGCCAACACCAGCAGACGTGAAACACGTCCCCCGCGCGGCAGACCGCTATTTCTGTCAACAAGGTCCAGCCCCCGCTCCTCGGCGGCGAGCCTGCGTTCAGCGTTCTCCAAACTTCGCACCACCTGGCCTTCTTTGTGGGCATTACGCAACGTCTCCGCCAGTTCAGGGCTGAGCGTAACTACAGGGACTTCGATCTCACCCTGATGCCAAAGCGGGCGGGTGTGGGTGGTCAGAATGCGAAGAATCTGTTGGCGCCTCGGATCATCTTCGACACGCCTGGGAAGCCGCAAGGCCTGGAGATGAGAGGGATCAAACCTTGATTTGTGATTTAAGCGCTTCATACCACCCCTTGAGTTCGTCCTCATTCTCTAATCGGTTTTTGAAGGCGTCCACGCGCCGAGTCACCGAAGAATAGGTC
>JABMQV010000447.1 GCA_013203065.1 Desulfobacteraceae bacterium
CGAAAACCCCTTTAACTTTCAATGGGTTGCGCTATAGAGTTGTATGTGCTTCGTTTGGAAGATCCGATGTATGCATGACTACAAACTCAAAACTTCACTGAAAATCACCTTGTTGTGGGTGAAGGATAATGCACGTACTATTCACTTGATGATACCGAAAACACCTACAATATGTGGAAGCCGGGCGTGAATTGACACAATTCAGCCTTTAATTCGGTGTTTTGTATAGTTAGCGTGGCCCGATCCCCCTCCTTTAGTATTATCACCGGTCATTTTTTGGGTTCTTAGATCTCACAGCCAACCTTAGCGCCCTCGTAAACTGCATCAAGTATCTTTCGAGGCTGCAGACAGTCGCCAATCACGAAAAACTTCGAGGTTTCTCCTTCAATATCAGCAAGTTTCTTCTCTGCCTCTGACCCCAATGCCAGCACAATAGTCTCTCCGGCAATTTCTTCAGTTTTCCCATCTTCTTCCACCGTGATTCCTTGGGACGTTATGGAGGCAACCCTTTTTCCGGTTAAGGTCTCAATATTAAGGTTCTTCCATCTCTCGAGCATCGTAGTCTTTTCATTTAAAAACATGTCCGGAGCGATATCCTCCTGCATCTCTACAATTTTGACCTTCTCTCCTTTTTGTGCCAGCCACTCTGCCACTCCACAGCCTACCAGTCCTCCGCCGACCACGATGACCGGACTCCTCCACTTGGACTTTCCCCGAAGAACATCTCGAGCCTCCACGACATTAGCATTGTCTATTCCGGGGATTCCCGGCCTGGCAGGGGTCGAACCTGTTGCAATGATGAGTACGTCGGGCTTTTCTTCAGATACAAACTCAGGGGTGACCTCCTTTCCGATAGTTACCTTTACACCGCTCTCAGCGACCTGCCTCATCTGGTAACGGGCGAACACATTCCAGTCATCTCGGGTGGGCGGCATAGAGGCCAGCAGCATCTGGCCGCCTAATCGATTCTCCTTTTCATAAAGCCTTACCTCGTGCCCTCGTTTGGCTGCTACCCAGGCGGCCTGCATTCCAGACGGTCCACTTCCAACCACCATTACTCTCTTGCTTTCGGGAGCCGGCTTAATCTCAAGCTCCTTTTCACGACCACACCACGGGTTAACCACACACTGTATAGCCTGTTGAGAGAAAAGGAGAGCCTGGCATCCCTGACACGTTGTGCAGTAGTTGATGTCATCCAGGCGACCGTTCTTAACCTTGTTGGGCAATTCAGGATCTGCAAGGAGAGCGCGGCCGATGGCTACGAAATCGGCCTGGTTTTTGACTAAAATATCTTCCATAAGCTGAGGCCGGTATATTTTGCCGACAGCCATGACAGGCTTCGAAGTTACCGCCTTCACTGCCGCAGCTAATTCCACTAGAGGGGCCGGGTGGATTGACATCGGAGATATCATTCTCCCCTGAGGAAAAGATTCGTAAATTTCCCCTGTGATATGGAAACCATCTATTCCGGCGTTATCAAGCGCTTCCACAACCTTCAGGGTATAGTCGATGTCCATACCCCCTTCCATAAAGTCGCTTCCATTCAGCCGTATGGTGACGGGATAATCCTGACCAACTTTTGAACGGACTTTATCAATTATTTCTAAAGCAAAGCGCATACGTCCAGCAAAGTCTCCGCCGTACTTATCTGCGCGCTGGTTAGTATAGGGAGAAAGGAACTGGTTAATCATATAGCCGTGGGCCCCGTGTAATTCCACAAAATCGAGACCTGCCTCCTTGTTCCTGCGGGCCGCTTCAGCAAAAGAATCAGATAGCTGTTCTACCTCTTCCGTACCCAACTCTCGGGGGGTGTATTCCGGGTCCACAAACCGCATTATTCCGCAAGGTTTTGGAGAAGGCGCCACAGGCTGTCCGCCGCAAAGTGCCGGAACGGTCTGTCGTCCGGCGTGAAATATCTGAGCGCCCAGCTTGACTCCATATTTATGTACGGCATCGGCCAGGGTTTTTAAGCCCGCGATACATTTATCATCATAGATGCCCAATTCGTTGGCAAACCCCTTTCCAAGGGGATCAACGTAACAGGCTTCAAGGGTTATCATGCCAACGCCCCCTGCCGCAATGGCTGTAAAGTTGTTTATGAGGCGTTCTGTAACAAATCCCTCCTGGGTCGCCCAATTGCGAACCATGGCCGCTAAGGCAATCCTGTTCTTTAATTCCATGGCACCGATCTGTCCTGGTTCAAACATTTTTTTAAATTCCATCTTTCTCCGCCCTCCTTTCTCTCTAAACAACCTTTCTGATCTTACTATCCTTTTCCAACTTCTTTGAAAATTTTGTGTTGACGTTAGAGACAGCAGTATAACTCAACTTCCCCAAAAGATTATATAGCTCTGATTGATTTTACAATTGTGAATGCCTCTATTGCTTTGGTTTGCGTTTTGCAGTCAAAAATACGGCTAAAATGGTCGGATGGTCGGGATATGATTACTTAATTTCAGGCACTTATCTAAGTTGGGTGATAAGAACTTCTTTTTTTGTGTGGGAGTATAAGTAAATTGATCTTGTGTGTCAAACTGAATTCAGCCTCATGATGTTGTGGAGGAAACTGGCTGGCTAAAAATGAGGGCAGGGGTAGAAAAGGGGCTGGATGCCATGACAGTGAATCGGTGGCTTGATCTTGTCAGGAGAACGGAAAATCGAAGAAATCTGGGTAGAGCCATCCTTGAAATCCATCTCACGGTTGCAAACCGCTAATTCTTCCTGCATCCAGCATTTATGATTAAGGTAATTTCATATTGCTTTTCTTCAATTTGCATATTATAGAACACATTTAGCACAATAATAAAGGGAAAGTGGATATATTATGCCTGAGATTATGACCACCAAGGAATTGGCGAAGTATCTGAGGTTACACGAGATTACAATTTGTAAACATGCCGCTGAAGGTAAG
>JABMQV010000448.1 GCA_013203065.1 Desulfobacteraceae bacterium
ACACTATTTACGATTCTTCTTCCCAAAATTGAGAAGAAATGTGTCCAATTCATATCCCAGGGCAATTTCCTCCTCCTAATACCCGGTTTCTTAAAGTGTAATTTTTTCCTTGACTTTGGATATTCAAGGCATTAGAATTAGAAATCTGACTGAGCACTCAGTTAGGTTTCTCATATTTTGGAGCAGAATATGTCAAAAAAACAGGCCATTCTCGAAGTTGCTACAAAGTTCTTCGCTAAAAAGGGATTTAAAGACACCTCCATGGCTGAACTTGCCGAAGTAATTGGCACGGCTCAAGGGACTATTTTTTACCATTTCAATAGCAAAGAACAGCTCTTTCTCGCTGTTCTCAAGTCGGTTAAAGAGCGCATTATAGATGAATTCAAGGGGCACCTTGGAGAAAAAGAGTCCAAGACCGGTCTGGACATGGTAGAAGACGCCGTCTCTTTTTATCTCTATTTGGCCGGGGCAATGGAAGACCAGTTTCTTCTTCTGCACCGCCATGATGCGTATGAACTGGCCCAGGGCAATACCATTTGCAGGCAGAATCTCGAGGACATTTACAATTCCATCCTGGATATTTTCGAGAAAGCTATTCTTTTAGGCCAGGAAGACGGATCCATAGCGTACATGCCGGCCAAGAAGACCGCCCTGATCATTTTTTCCATGGTTGATGGCCTGGTCCGTTTTAACACCTATAAACTTTACGATGCCGGCGCGCTCTACAATGAGCTTATAGCGTCGTGCCGCAGGATACTTCAAAACAAACCATCTTAGGAACAGGAATAATCCCATGCTAACCAGATTTTTTCCTTTTTTGGCTTGGTTCAAGGATTACAGACTTGACACCCTGAGAATTGACGCCATATCGGGACTGACTGTCGCATTAGTTCTTATTCCTCAGTCTATGGCATACGCACAGTTAGCGGGTCTGCCTGCCTACTATGGGCTGTACGCCTCCTTTCTGCCGCCCATGATCGCGGCCCTGTTTGGTTCAAGTCGCCAATTAGCCACCGGTCCCGTGGCTGTTGTATCGCTTATGACGGCTGCTTCCTTAGAGCCGCTGGCTACTGCCGGGAGCGAAGGCTACATCGCCTACGCTATCATGCTGGCACTAATGGTTGGAGGATTCCAGTTCATCTTAGGGGTACTCAGACTCGGCCTTGTTGTTAATTTTCTTTCCCATCCCGTGGTCAACGGATTTACTACCGCAGCGGCCCTCATCATTGCCTCATCTCAATTGTCCAAGATGTTTGGGGTATATGTGGACAAGGGGGAACACCATTACGAGACTATTATCCGTGTCGTCCAGGCCGCATTCCATTACACACACTGGCCCACCCTGATTATGGGTATATTTGCATTTGTTATCATGTACGGGCTGAGACGGATTTCTCCAAAGATCCCGAATGTCCTTGTCGCTGTGGCCGTTACAACAATAATATCCTGGGCCATCGGTTTTCAGCATCACGCAACCGTGGACATCTCGTTAATCGAGCCTCTTAAGGCCAAGAGGGCGATAGAAAATTTCAACCAATCAGTTAATACTTTACCCCGGTTAGAGGAAGAGCGTACAGAGGTGAATGAAACCTTGGACGCGGCCAATAGTGGTCACGACATCGTAGGCGTTCTCGACGCTGAGCACCATGCGAACGTCCTTGAAATCAATATCCAACGGAACAAGAGGGATATGCATAAGTACACAAAGGAGCTTAGAGGACTCCTTTTTGAGGGTGTACGTCTGTCGGATGGCTCTCTGCGGTTCTATCCCAAAGACAAGATACCTGCCGGGGCCGATGGAGACGGACGAACATGGCGTATTAAGGTTGGTAACAAACCTCTCAAGACCGACAGGCTTCTTATGACAAGCGGCGGAGCTGTGGTCGGAACGATTCCCAGAGGGCTGCCATCTCTGACAGTGCCTGAGATCAATTTGAAGGTCATCTTACATATGTTCCCGTTTGCTGCCATCATCTCTCTCTTAGGCTTTATGGAGGCCATTTCAATCGCCAAGGCCATGGCCGGCAAGACCGGCCAGCGGCTTGATCCCAACCAGGAACTTATCGGTCAGGGTCTGGCAAATATCTGTGGCGCCATCGGAAAGAGCTATCCGACCTCAGGTTCATTCTCCAGATCGGCCGTCAATCTCCAAGCCGGGGCGGTCTCCGGCCTTTCCAGCGTGTTCACCAGCCTGGCGGTGGTAATCGTGCTTCTGTTCTTCACCCCGCTTCTCTACCACCTGCCCCAGTCCGTGTTAGCCGCAATCATCATGATGGCGGTCCTCGGGCTGATAAATGTCTCCGGTTTCATCCACGCCTGGAA
>JABMQV010000449.1 GCA_013203065.1 Desulfobacteraceae bacterium
CCTGAACATCAAATGATGATCCATCCTTTCTGACCGCCGTGATCTGACCCATCCAGGATCCCTTATCCCGGAGTTCATCCAATGCCTCCATAGCCCTGGCATCCATGTTGACAATTCTTTGAGCCGACATCCCGATAATTTCGCCTTCTTCAGCATATCCCCACATCTCGACAAATGCCTTATTCGCATACGTCAAATTTCCTTCAAGATCCGCAAGGGCGACCCCGTTAACGGCTGTGGCCAGGGCGGCATCCTTGATCTTCATCGTCTCCTGATACTTTTTTTCGTTGGTAATATCGCGCCATATGGCAAATCCATACTCTTTTCCGCCAAGAGATATGACCCTGGCCCTTACATCAATATCCCTTACCTGTCCGTCCTTTTTCCTGTGTCTGGTTTCGAATTCGGCCTGCTTATCTTTTATGAACTTCTTGCTCCGCTTTCTGACCGCCGCTGGAGACTCAAGGGCCTCGATATCACTTATCTTGAGCCCTGAAAATTCCTCCCGTGTGTACCCGAGGTTCTCATGGGCCGAGTCGTTGAAATCTACAATCACCCCTGTCTGCAAGTCTAAAACCACGATTGAGTCGGTCGCTTGCTCAAATATTCCCCGGTACCTATGCTCCGACTCACGTAGTTCCTGCTCGGCTTCGATGCGCTCCGTTATGTCTCGCAGGATATTCAATACACACGGCTTGTCTTCAAACATAGTTTTCACGGCATGGTTTTCAACCCAGAAGAAAGTCCCGTCTTTTCTCAAAACCCTGAAAAGGTCGAAAGGTGATACGTCCTCCCCGCTCAAACGCCTGATATAGGTTTCATTTACGGTTTCGCGGTCATCAGGATGGATTATCTCGAGGAAAGGAATTTTCAGGATCTCCTCCCGGGTATAGCCTGATAATTCCAAGGCTATCCCATTCGCAAACCTCAAATATCCCTCCTGACTCACCACGATGGCGTCATTGGCATTTTCGACGATATTCCTGTATCTGATTTGGGATTCCCTCAATTTATAGGTCTGCTCCTTGAAATCCCTTTCCATTTGAGAAATACGATCCTGCAGTTCCTGTTTTTCAACGTTGCGCCGTCTCCTCAATTCTCGTTTTTCAAGGGCATTCTTGATACAATGCTTAATATTTTCCATATCCATTGGTTTGGAAAGGTAGTCGTATGCCCCATGCTCCACTATCATTTCTTTCAGACTCTCCAGATTGCCGTAGCCTGTCAGCATGATAACCTCAATGGTCTGATCAATCTTCTTGATCCTCTTCAGCGTCTCTTGCCCATCCAGAAGGGGCATCTTAATGTCCAACAAGGCCAGGTCGATGGGGTTATTCTTTGCTATATCCACGGCCTCTTTCCCATTTTCTGCCAGGAAGAAACGATAACCTTTATTCTTGAGGACTCTCACTAAGAGCTTTCGGATATCCTCTTCATCATCTGCAATCAGGATGTTTTTCTTGGGCATTCTCTTCGCCTCTGGATATTGACGCCCCGGTGAAATAGAAAAGAAAAGGCATTTCACGGGGTAAAATTGACAATTGAATATTGACCAATGACTACTCAGTACCGAAGGAATTTTCTCGCAAAGGCCACCGATCTCTAACCCGCCTCAGGCGACTCGATCTTCAAGTTTGGCCTTTATCCGGGTTCGGTGTCAGTAAAATAATATCAAGACTACCAGCATTTGCCTATTGAAGTCAATTCCAGGAGACCATGATCAAGGGATTGTAGGTGAAAACCCTTTCCTGACAAGTTAGCCCGCAAAAAAATATCCCAAGAAAGGGCTTGACAGGTCCTCCAACATGATTAGCTTTGGAACTAAGCGGATCATCATGCAACAACTTGAAACACAAAGCACACTTTTGAGGGGCCTGGTAAATGAAACCCATGCTGGAATCGGTTACCCGTGAAAACTGCGGACGCATCCTCAAGGAACTGCGGCAAAAATTTGGAAGTATGTCTGTGGCTGAACTGGCCAAGATCCTGGGTGTGTCACGGAGCACGGTTATGAGGATTGAGGCGGGTCAGACCTATCCTTCGGATGAGATCCTGAACAGGCTGAAAGCCGTTCAGGTCATTGGAATATCCAAGTTCAGGGCCCTGTCTGAAAAAGACAAGGCCCGGTTCTCAGAACTTATTGAAGAGGTCGGGGAAGACCCGGAGGTATTCAAAAAAACCATGCGTGACGGCATGGTCAAGGACCTAACCCCTGTGGGTATTCTCGCCGGGTTAGGTACCATTGCATCGGCTTCACTCAATGTATCCACATCCATAGTAAGTTCGATTCCAGTCTTCTCGAGTCTGGCCGGATATGGTCTGGTCAAGGGACTCAAGGCAATTTTGGAAGCAAACAACCTTGAATGCACGGAAAATGACGGTCGTTGGGAAATAACCAAAACAACATCATCAGAGGGCATAGACCCTACCAAGGAGGGAAAGGAAATGAATGAGAAAAGAGGCAATGAAGAAAAAAAGGGTACCGCAGGTTTTGATATTGGTCTTGGGGGTCTTTTCAAAGGACTGGGAGGCCTGATCGATGCCGCCACCAAGCT
This sequence comes from Desulfobacteraceae bacterium, assembly GCA_013203065.1. The sequence goes on from JABMQV010000449.1 coordinate 2,556, forward strand.
TGCCGAAAAAGGCGAAGAGCTATCCAAGTCAGGTGAGATCGATTTTAGTGGTCTCGACAAGATCCAGGGCCTCAAGGATTTGAAGGGGGTCTATGGTGTCAGGGTCCGCACCCTGGCGGATGGGAAGCCTTCGGTCCAGCCCTTTGGGAACATCAAGAGAACACCCAAGGGTCCGGTGGTGGAAGAAGTGCGGGAACCCATTGTTGATGTGTTCGACGAGGACAAGGGGATCCACATTGTTGCGGAGATGCCGGGCATCCAGAAAAAGGACATTACCCTTGAAATAAATGGGGATATCCTTACGATTGCCGCTGAGGGAACGAACAGAAAATACGAAAAAGAGGTACTTCTGTCCAAGCAGGGAAAAAGCGAGGACATGACGTGGACATACAAAAACGGAATCCTGGAAATCAAGATAGCCGTTGCTGGTGATTAGTCATTGGCCACTGGTTCCAGGTTCCAGGTTTCACGTTACAAGTCGGAGCGAAACGTAGATCCCGCTGAATTTCAGCCCTGTCGGTCGCTCCGACTTCCTCAAATTGATGATTGAATTTAGTCATTGGACATTCGATGGTTGCAGGTTTCAAGTTTTACGTTTCAAGTTTCAGGTTGGGCGCTTGCGTCTTTACGGTTTTTCAATATTGACACCCATGTAA
>JABMQV010000046.1 GCA_013203065.1 Desulfobacteraceae bacterium
CGCTGATTCCCAACTCGATTTTCTGCCACATATCGTTGGACCCTATTTCAGCGATTGAGACGTTGAATCTGGATTTGACTTTCCCTACAATGCTCTTGACGACTTTCCGTTTCCCTTTGAGAGAGCGGTTATCATGCAACAAAAATTCTATCTTCAGGGTGCCAACGACCATCAACTACAGCTCTGCTTCCAGTTCCTTCATGCGATACACTTCAAATACGTCCCCCGGTTTGATATCATCAAAATTTTCCAGCCCAATACCACATTCATATCCCGATTGGACTTCTCTAACATCTTCCTTAAAGCGCCTGAGCGATCCGATCTTGCCATCAAATACAACCACGTCGTCACGCAGGAGCCTCGCGTTAACATTCCTCTCCACATGACCATCCGTGACTTGACAGCCCGCGATGGCGCCCACTTTAGGAATTCGAAATATCTCTTTGATATCTGCTCGCCCGATTATTTCCTCCTTAAAAACAGGTTCTAGGAGGCCAGTCATGGCCAAACGGATATCGTTGATAGCATCATAAATGACGTTGTAGTAGCGGATATCAACTTTTTCCTTTTCAGCGATTCCAGAAACACGGGGGTTTGCCCGAACATTGAAGCCTATAATAATAGCACCCGAGGCCGAGGCCAACATCACGTCCGACTCTGAGATGGCACCCGTCGCAGAATGGAGCACATTCAGTTTGACCTCTTCGGTGCTTTGCTTGACCAGCGATTCATTGAGGGCCTCGAGTGAACCTTGAACATCGGTCTTTAGAACGATGTTGAGTTCCTTTACCTCCCCCTCCTTTATCCTTTCAAAAAGGTCTTCCAGGCTGACTAGGCCTCTCTTGGTCACTGTCTGTTTCCTGCTCCTCTCCCTGCGGTTATCAATGACCTGTTTTGCGGTTTTTTCATCTTTGACAACGATAAATTCGTCACCGGCCATGGGGACCCCGGATATACCGTACACCTCGACAGGCACAGACGGTCCCCCAGATAATAACTTCTTTCCCTTATGGTTGTGCATGGCCCTGACCCGACCATAATGTTCGCCGCAGATGAAAAATTCACTCTGCTTGAGGGTCCCGTTCCTGATAAGAACTGTGGCCACAGGACCTTTACTCCTGTCCAACTTTGCCTCAACGACGCTCCCCCGAGCTGTCTTACTGGGATTCCCTTTCAACTCAAGCATTTCGGATTGAAGCAGTATGAGGCTCAGGAGTTCATCAATACCGTCACCTGTTTTTGCCGAGACCTGACCAAAGATGGTTTCTCCCCCCCACTCTTCAGGAGCAAGATCCAAATCAGCAAGTTCTCTCATCACCTTTTCCGAGTTGGCCCCAGCCTTGTCAATCTTGTTGATTGCTACAAGGATGGGGATATTCGCAGCGCGGGCATGATTAATGGCCTCCTTGGTCTGGGGCATCACGCCATCATCAGCGGCCACCACCAGAATAATTAGATCCGTAATACTGGCTCCCCTGGCCCGCATGGCCGTAAAGGCCTCATGTCCCGGAGTGTCTAGAAAGACAATATCTCCCCTATCGGCTTCTACATAATATGCCCCGATATGCTGTGTTATTCCACCCGATTCTCCTCCTATAATGTTAGATTGTCTTATATAATCAAGCAATGAGGTCTTTCCATGGTCCACATGCCCCATAATGGTCACCACCGGGGGCCTTTGCATGAGGTCTTCGGGTCGATCCTCTGCCTCCGCGATCAACTGTTCCTCCTGGAAGGAATCCAATTCGAGCTCATAGCCAAAGTCATCTGCCACGACGGCTGCGGTCTCAAAATCCAGGGGTCTGTTAATGTTGGCCGTGATACCCTGGCCCATCAAATTCTTGATAAGATCTACACCCTTGGTCCCCATTGCCTTGGCCAGTTCGGCCACCGTAACGAATTCCGGGACCCTTATCCTTCTCTTTATGGCCTTTGGGACAGTGATCTCCGTCCGCTTTTGTTTCTTTGCACCTTCTTGGGGTTTTCTAGCCGCCTTCTTGCCCTTTCGCATGGAGGCGCGGCCGTCATAAAGATCCGACCTCTCATAAACCGCTTTCTTTACGCGACGGAAAGGTTTCCTGGATTCGATCTCTCCGGCTTCTAACTTCTTTTTCCCTTTTTTCTTCTTGGATGGTTTTGCTTCCTTGGCCTTTACAACCGGCTCCTCTCCCCTATCAAAAGGTGTTGGAGGTTTCGGCACGGGGGCACGCGGCTCCACTTTCTTTTTTTCAACCTGCTTCGCCAGGATATCGCTCAGCGGTCCTTCCTCAGGACCCTTTATGATCCTGGCAGGCTGTTCCATCTTCTTTTTCTTTGCCTTTTTGGGCTTGACCTTCGCTTTTACGGGGGGCTTGGCCGCCTTCTTTGGGGGTATCTCGGCCTTCGGGACCTTCTCAGGAGAGACGGCTTCCTTTTTACTTTCAGGTTTAACTTCAGGGGCAGGTTCGGGTGGTCTTTCTTCTGCCGGCAATTCCTTCTCGCCCACAACCTTATCCTCAGACGGCTTTTCAACCGCCGTGTCTCTCTCTGGCTCCGCCTCCTCTACGGTCGCCTCTGGCTCGGGGGGCTCGATCTCTTTTTCTTTTGGCTTTTCCTCTTCCTCAGCAACAGGAATTTTTGGTTCGACTTTAACGATTTTCTTACGCCGGCGAATAACAGTCGGCTTGATTCGTTTTTCTTCAACTACTTGAGATACACCACCGGACACTACCTCCCGAGCCTGTAATACCGTTTCTTCGTCAAGGGTGCTCATATAGTTCTTTATGTTCAGCCCGCCCGCCTGGAGCTTTTCTACAAGCTTTTTACTTTCCAAGTTGAGTTCTTTAGCTAGTTCGTAAACTCTGACTTTGGCCATGTAACCTATAACCTCCCGATTCAAGTGTCTCGGAAAATGCCTACCTAATCATTTATAAGATCATCAATATCAACCAAGAGAAGTGGAACACGAAATCCCGTTTCCGAATACCGTTCCGAACCATATCCCGCCAGGGTATATTTTCGGCGAATTGTGGCTTCAAGGGACTAAAATAGATGTCTTTCTGTCTCTTTATCCCCATTTCCCCGTGTTACGCCTCGGAGTTCCGAATGTAAGGCAATGGGGCCCTCTCTTCTGAATGCTTTTCTTAGTATGTGTTCCTTTTCAAGACCTTTCCAACAAGAATTATTGGGACAAACATAGGCACCCCTTCCCTTTCCCCAATCGTCTCGAACCACCAGCCCGCCCGAACCCACTACCAGTCGAATCAATTCATTCTTGTTCTGCTTTGCCCCACATCCTATGCATGTCCTTTCAGGTATATGTCTCTTACGACTCGCCATGGGGGATTTCTTCGCTCACGGTTTCATCTTCGGCCTGGATCGGCTGGGCATCCATCTCTGCGTCTTCC
>JABMQV010000047.1 GCA_013203065.1 Desulfobacteraceae bacterium
GACAATAAAGACCCGTCCCAGGCCATCCAGGAGTTGGTCCAACTCCTCTTCACCCTTTTGCTGCGTAATGGACCTGATCATATCTCTCTCCTGTCCTTTTCCAGATCACATCTGAGGCACCTGGTGGATTCAAGGATTGCCTGTTCCTCGGTCAAACCCATTTCTATCTCCCTGAAGTCCTTCACTCTTTCCTCAGGTTTTTCAAGTTCGACCCGGATCCTTGGCTTCTCCTCGGTTGTCTCCTCTTCCAGGGCCAGGGGGGCATCCTCCTCCATCGCCGTCTTTTCATCCAATATTTGAACCGGGCCTTCAACCCCCTCAAGATACCTGTCAATGGCGATGGCAGCCCTTCTCCCAGAGGCGATAACCCTTATCACAAACGTCGGGCCCGTGGTAAAATCCCCTCCGGCAAATACCCCTTTGATATTCGTGGAAAGGGTATTTTCATCCACCGCCAGACTCCCCCACAGGGCCCTCTCCAGTTGACTGTCCTCGGACAGGAAGGAGACATCAGGGGCCTGTCCAATGGAGATGATGACATTATCGGCCTCCACAACCTGGGTGGATGTCCCATCAAAGCTCGGGTTAAAATTACCTTCTTCGTCAAACACGGCAAGGCAGCGGACAAATTCAATTCCAGTAACCCTATTGTCGTTTATCAAGATCCGCGTGGGCCCCCAGGAGGTATTGATAGCAATCCCCTCTGCTATTGCCTCCAGGGTCTCCTTTTCCCATGCGGGCATCTCCTCTCTGGTCTCAAGACAGAATATCTGCACATCCCCGGCCCCAACCCTCAGGGCGGTCCTCGCCACGTCGATGGCCACATTGCCTCCACCAACCACCACGGTCTTCCCTTTAAGAGCGACCGGTTTCCCGATCCTGGCATCTCTAAGGAAACTCAACCCATATGACAGGCCTTCCAGGCCCTCATCTTCACCAGGGATCCCGATACGCTTACTGGCCTGTGCTCCTGCGGCAATAAATACTGCGCTGTAACCCTCCTTCATCAGGTCGTCGACCGTGTGGTTTGCGTCTATGGGAGCATTGTAAAGGATCTTCACCCCGCAGCTCTCAATGTAATCAATCTCCTTTTGAATCACATCCTGTGGAAGCCGGAACTGGGGAACGGTGAGTCCCAGCATGCCCCCTGCGATAGGCTGGGCCTCATATACGTTCACCTCATATCCCATCTTCGCCAGGAAATATGCACACGTCAAACCCGCTGGGCCTGCCCCCACCACGGCCACCTTTTGTTCATGGGTGACCGGAAACGGCTCTTTTGCTCTACCTGTGTTCTCATAATACCGGTCAGAGGCATACCGTTTCAGAGACCTGATGGAGACAGGTTCATCAAGCTCCCCCCGGCGGCACTTGAATTCGCAAGGATGGATACATATACGACCGCACACGGCTGGAAATGGATTCCTCTCTCTTATGATCTCCACTGCCTTTTCATTTTTTCCAACTGCAATGGCAGCAACGTAATTGGGTACATCGATCCCGGCAGGACACGCGTGCTGACACGCAGAGATGACCATTGAATCGCAGGTTGCACCTGCGCACCGGCCCTCGAGGATGTGATCCTCATACTCCTTGGAGAAGTATTTTAGGGTGGAGAGGGCTGGCTTTGCGCAGGTCTGGCCAAGGCCGCACAGGGACGATTCCGTAATCGTCTCGCCCAGTTCCTTGATGGTATCTATGTCCTTTAGCTCTCCTTCCCCTCGGGTGATCCTGGTCAATATTTCAAGGAGCTGGGTCGTTCCCAGGCGACAGGGTGCGCATTTCCCGCAGGACTCGGACTGGGTAAAACTCAAGAAAAACCGGGCAATCTCCACCATGCAGTTATTCTCGTCCATTACCACCATGCCGCCGGAGCCCATAATGGCGCCGATACGTTGGAGGGTGTCGTAGTCCATGGGCAGATTCAAATGCTGAGAAGGCACACAACCACCCGAGGGTCCACCCATCTGCACTGCCTTGAACTGCCTCCCTTTCGGAATCCCGCCCCCAATGTCAAAGACCACCTCCTTGATGGTTACACCAATGGGGACCTCCACCAGACCTGTATTTTCCACCTTGCCCGCCAGGGAAAAAATCTTTGTCCCCTTGCTATTTTCCGTTCCAACCTCTCCGTACCAGGCAGCACCATTCTTGACAATCAGAGGCACATTGGCCCAGGTCTCCACATTGTTGATGTTGGTGGGTTTACCATCCAGCCCGCTCTGGGCGGGAAATGGCGGCCGTGCCCGGGGCATACCACGCTTCCCTTCAATGGAGGCCATAAGGGCGGTCTCCTCGCCACAGACAAAGGCCCCTGCCCCCATCTTCAGCGAGAGATCGAAATTAAAACCTGTTCCCAAGATATTCTCACCGATAAGCCCCAGTTCCCTCAACTGTTCCAGGGCAATGGTCAGATGCTCCACTGCGATTGGGTATTCTTCGCGCACATAGATATACCCGAATTCTGCTCCCATGGCATAGGCGCCGATGAGCATCCCCTCGATGACCGCATGGGGGTCTCCTTCCAACATTGCTCGATCCATGAAGGCCCCGGGGTCCCCCTCATCGGCATTGCAGATGATATATTTGGGACGGCCTTCCGCCTGTCGGGCGAACTCCCATTTGAGTCCCGTTAAAAAACCGGCCCCCCCCCGGCCCCGCAGTTTGGCGGTCTTTACCTCCTCAACCACATCTTCCGGCGTCATCTTGGTCAGGGCTCTAACAATGGCCTGATAGCCCCCAGCGGCGATATAGTGCTCTATCCTGGTGGGATCTATCCTCCCGCAATTGGCAAGTACCCTTCTTTCCTGTTTTTCATAGAAAGGAATTTGCAAGCGATAGTATATGGGCTTTCCTGTCGAAGGCTCCTTGTAGGCGAGGCGGTCAATCAAGCGGTTTTTCCCGAGGGTGACGGCCACGATCTCGGCCGCATCCTCCGGCTCTACTTCCTGGTATTGAATTCCAAGGGGTTCAACGGCGATCACCGGCGCCTTGGCGCAAAAACCGTGACACCCGGTGGACCAAACCTCCACCTGGTCTTTGAAATCCTGTTTTTCAATTTCCCTTTCAAGGGCCTCTTTTACATCGGCCGCACCATAGGCCCGGCACCCGGTCATACAGACATGAACAAGGGTCCTGGCCCTATCCATCCGGGCAAGGGTCTTGTTGCGTAGCCACTCAAACTGTCCAACAGAACCTAACCTTTCCATCTCTTAGTGCTGTCCCTTCCCTTTACCCAGACCTCTGTCCTTTCTTCCTCTGCCCATGAAATGTCATTTCGATAAGGCGCACAATTTCCCAGACGCCCCTAATTATCCTATAAAATCCTAACGGGGTTTGCTGTATTGTCCCAGCACCGTAGTAACCTTGTTGGGAGAGAGTTTGCCGAAATAGGTTCGGTTGACCATCATGGTTGGTGCCAAGAAACAGGCCCCGAGACATGCTACCGTTTCTAAGGTGAAATGGTAATCGGGGTCTGTCTCCCCCTCCTCCAGTCCCAATTCCTTCTTCATCAGCCTCAGGATACTCTGACCTCCCTTCACATGACATGCGGTACCCCGACAAACCCTGACCACGTATTTCCCTTTTGGTTCCAGCGTAAACCCGGCATAAAATGTAATCACGCCCTGCACTTGTGAAGGGAACAGGTCAAAGGCCTCTGCAATGGGTTCAATTGTGGCCGGAGGAATGTATCCAAATTCCTCTTGGACCTCCTGCAACAGCGGTATAAGGGCCCATTTCCGAGACTTGTGACGCTCTGTAATAAATGCGAGTCTGGCCCAGTCGACCTCTTTTTGATCCATTCTGCGATCTCCTATTTCTCAAAGCCCCCGTCTTTA
>JABMQV010000450.1 GCA_013203065.1 Desulfobacteraceae bacterium
AGCGCAAACGCTATTTCCCGTTGCCGGACTATGATCTGACAGACCCGGAGCACGTAACCGTTCAAATCATGGGACGTCTCATAGATGAAAACTACAGCCGCATTCTGATTGAAAAAGCGGATCTTGACCTTCGCCATGTGATCGCCCTCGACAAGGTTCAGAAGAAACAAAAACTGAACAAAGATGAACTCAAAATGCTCCGTAAGGAGAAACTGATTGAAGGCCGTGCCCCCCACGTTTATGTAGCCGCTTATATAGCTGAAATAGCGGGTGAAAAAGCTCGTTACATAAAAAACAGGGGCCTAAGCGACCGCCATTATGAACAAATGATTTTGAGGCTTATAGAGGAATTTGGGCATGTGAAGCGGAAAGATGTGGATGAATTGCTGCTGGATAAACTGCCTGACGTGCTTACCTCGAAACAGAAAATGAACAAAATCGGAAATTTGCTGACTAAACTCAGGAAAAGTGGAACCATTGTCAACTCCGGAAGTAGGACAGCGCCGTTGTGGGAAATGGTTAAGAAAGGATAAAACTTTTAAGAAAGGTTTAAGAAAGACAAAGAACGAAATATCAATATATAGGGCTGAAAATTTCTGTCGATACAAAATAGCCCTACATGTTGTGGTTTTCTTTCTTATTCGACTGGAAATTTTCCTTTTGAATTAAGAAAGCCCATGGCCTGGATAAGTTGCACCTCGACATTAATCCGGTGTAGAACGGATCTGATCGAGAACCTAATACGACCATTCCTGTTATTCGGCTGATTCTTGGTTGACAACTCATAAGAACAAGGACCCTGCATTATGACATACCGAAAGAAACTCATCGAAGTTGCTCTTCCTCTTGATGCCATCAACAAGGCCATGGCTCGCGAGAAGGGCAACCCTTTTATTAAAGGGCATCCGCGTAACCTTCATCAATGGTGGGCGCGCCGTCCACAAGCAGGTGCGCGGGCGGTAATCTTCGCGCAGATGGTGGACGATCCGTCGGCGCACCCCGATCTGTTTCCCACCGAGAAGAAACAGGAAAAGGAGAGACAGCGCTTGTTCAGGATCATCGAGGATCTGGTCAAATGGGAAAACTCTACAAACGAAGAGGTGCTTCAAAAGGCGCGGGATGAGATCTGGCAGAGTTGGCGCTACACCTGCGCCGAAAATGCGGACCATCCGCGTGCAAAAGAACTGTTTGATCGCTACAAACTTCCGGTCTTTCACGATCCCTTTGCCGGGGGTGGGGCATTGCCCTTGGAGGCCCAAAGGTTGGGTCTTGAGAGTTATGCTTCGGATCTCAACCCGGTGGCGGTGTTGATTAACAAGGCCATGATTGAAATTCCGCCAAAATTTGCAGGTAGACCACCTCTGAACCCCGATGCGCGTAAGGACAAAAGTCTTTTTAAAAAGACCTGGCGAGGGGCCCAGGGGCTGGCTCAAGATGTTCGCTACTATGGAAAGTGGATGCGCGATGAAGCTGAAAAACACATCGGATATCTCTACCCCAAGGTTGAGGTGACGGCAGATATGGCTAGGGAGCGCTCAGACCTAGAAAGGTATGTGGGCCAGAAACTCAACGTGATTGCCTGTCTATGGGCACGTACGGTGAAAAGCCCCAATCCGGCTTTCTCAGATGTTAAGGTACCCCTCGTTTCTACGTTTATGTTGTCCAAAAAGAAGGGCAAAGAGGCATATGTGGTGCCCATAATCGAAGATGGCGGTTATCAGTTCACAGTGAAGGTTGGAAAGCCAAAAAAGCCCGAGACCACGAAACTGGGAACGACGGCTGGTAAGCGGAAGGCCTTCCGTTGCCTCATGTCAAAAGTGCCGGTAACATATGACTATATCCAACAAGAGGGTAAGGCTGGGCGCATGGCGGCACGTCTGATGACCATTGTCGCCAAAGGGGATCGCGGGCCTCTTTATTTGCCACCGAATGAGGCAATTGCGGCCGTTGCCCTCCAAGTGAAATCCGTGTGGGAACCGGAGAATTCATTACCGGAAAACCCACGCGACTTCAAGACGCCAAAATACGGGCTTACTACCTTTGCCCATCTCTTCACCCAACGACAGCTCAAGACTTTGTCAACACTCTCTGATTTGGTGCAGGATGTACGCGATCAGGTAGAACATGATGCCATCGTTTCTAATTTTCCCGAAAATACTACTTCCGGTCTCGGTCTTGACAGTGGCGGCACTGGCCCCGTGGCATATGCTGAAACGATTTCAGTTTTTTTAGCACTGTCTGTCGACAAATTCGCTGATTACAACAACTCAATTTGTACTTGGAATCCAACCAATCAGAATATTGGTCATATGTTCACTAAACAATCTATTCCGATGACCTGGGACTATCCAGAGATCTCCCCTTTGTTTGGCGGATTGTCTCTTGATTCCATTGCGGAAGGTGTTGCAAAAGTAATTGAATTGTTACCAGTGAACGAGAATGGAACAGCAGTCCAAATGGATTCCACAAGCATTGCCACGCAGCATTCCCCGGCTGTATTCTCTACCGACCCGCCCTACTACGACAACATTTGCTACGCTGACTTGTCCGACTTCTTTTACGTCTGGTTACGCCACAGCTTGAGCCCTATCTTCCCTGCTCTCTTCTCAACACTAGCTGTCCCGAAGGCCGAAGAGTTGGTGGCGTCGCCCTACCGTCATGGTAGTAAAGAGAAAGCTGAAACTTTTTTCTTGAAAGGTATGAAACAGACGATGCAGAAACTCGCCGAACAAGCGCATACAGCCTTCCCGATCACTATTTATTATGCTTTCAAGCAGTCCGAAATGAAGAATGATGCTGGCACAGCCAGCACAGGCTGGGAGGCTTTTCTCGATGCTGTGATTTGCGCTGGTTTTTCCATTACTGGGACTTGGCCGGTGCGGACGGAGCGCAGGGCTAGATCGATCGGCATCGGCAGTAATGCCCTCGCCTCCAGCATTGTTCTCGTCTGCCGTAAATGTCCACCCGATGCGCCCATTGCAACGCGCCGCGAGTTCATTGCAGCACTCAAATCTGAGCTACCCTCAGCCCTCACTCATCTCCAACGCGGCAATGTTGCACCAGTGGATCTGGCCCAAGCGGCCATCGGTCCAGGCATGGCGGTCTACACCGCCTTTTCTAAAGTGATTGATGCTGTTGGCAAACCGTTATCAGTTCGCGAGGCCCTGGCGTTAATCAACCAGACCCTGGACGAGACGCTTGCCGAGCAAGAGGGGGATTTCGATGCTGACAGTAGATGGGCTCTGGCCTGGTTTGAGCAATCGGGTTTTGATGAGGGAGAATATGGGGTAGCCGAGACCCTTTCCAAAGCCAAGAACACCAGCGTCGCCGGCATGGTGGAGGCGGGCGTCCTGGTCTCCGGCCAAGGCAGAGTCCGGCTACTCAGGCCCGAAGAACTACCCGAAAACTGGGATCCGTCCACGGACCCGCGGCTTACAGCCTGGGAAATCGTCCACCACCTGATTCGTACACTTGAAGCAGGAGGCGAGGGGGCAGCTGCGAAACTGGTCGCCAAACTCGGCAGCAAAGCCGAAAACGCCCGTGAACTCTGCTATCGCCTCTATACCCTGTGTGAACGTAAGAAACGTGCGGCCGAAGCACTTTCCTATAACGGTTTAGTGCAAAGCTGGCCGGAGATTGTACGGATGGCGCGCGAGGAGGAGAGACCTCCGGCATCGGTGGAGGGGGATTTGTTTGGCGCATCGTAAGCGGTGGCTTGATAGAAGCGTAGCCACACTGCTACCAAGGCGATATATTGCCGATATCCTCCTTTTTAAAAGGATAAATCAATCGAAAATATGAACTCCAAAAGCTCTGTTCTATACCGGGTTAAGGTTAGCCCATCCTACGTAGTGGTTCAGCCTACCCATATTTGGATGTTGATGCCAACGGAATCGTTATAAAGCAAAAGGAGCAAACACCTATGGCGGTCACAAACCATGAACGTATCGGCAAAGCACTTGAACTGCTCAAGACCGGACTTGGCCCTTTTGTGGAGCGCGAAATGAAAAGCACCTATGGGGATGAGGCCCGGGACCAGGTGGGCCGATTTATGGGCGCCGATCGACTGCTGGCGGACAAGCCCGTGGACCAGTGGGATGTGGCCGCCCTGCTCAAACTCATGTGGGATGCCTGGAACAGCGTTTTCCGCAAGACCCTCGGTCCGGCGGAACGGAGTCTGGTGAGCGAATTGCGGGACCATCGCAACCGGTGGGCGCATCAGCAGACATTTTCCAGTGACGACGCCGACCGGGCGCTGGACTCCATGATGCGCCTTTTAAGCGCTGTTTCCGCCCCCGAAGCCGACGAGATCGGAAAGATGAAGCAGGAACTCAGGCGCCTGATTTTCGATGAGCAGATGCGCCATGAGAAGCGAAAAACCGCTGGCACCGCCATCGAAAGCTCGGCCACGGGCCATCTCAAACCTTGGCGCGAGGTGGTCACCCCACACAAGGATGTGGCCAGTGGTCGTTATCAGCAGGCCGAGTTCGCGGCCGACCTCTTGCAGTTGCATCTCGGAGAGTGAACCGATGAGTACAGGGACCCGGTGGAATTCTTCCGTCTAACTTATCTTACCG
>JABMQV010000451.1 GCA_013203065.1 Desulfobacteraceae bacterium
AGCGGCGAGATTGTTGAAAAATGTTTTGGCGTCAGATGTGTGGCCGACAGGGAGAAGATTGAAGAATAGCAATGGTCGGGGTCTCGGGCTGGTCCAATCCGCCTCGCAAAAAATCAGGGCTCCGAGGACGTGAATTTCTGTCTCCGCGAGCCTGTGTCAGAGGCATTGTGCCATTGGTCAGAACGTCTTTTTTGGGATGTCTTGGGGGATAAAAATGCTATGTCAGGATGAAGATCTGGACGGCAGCAAGAAAAGATTTCGAATCCTTGCTGTGGATGATCAGGAGTCAATTCTGGATCTGTATCAACAGATTCTTTGCCCGTTAGAGGGAGAACGCCATTCTACCCCTCCTACCCCTGTTTTTGAGCTCACCTTTTGCAGATACGCAGAAGGGGCAGTAGAGGCCGTACGGTCTGCTATTGAGAAGGACAGGCCCTTTGCCATGGCGTTTATAGATATACGCCTGCCACCAGGTCGGAGTGGGGTATGGGCTGCCGAGCAGATTCGTAAGCTGGATCCGGATGTGGGAATTGCGCTTATAACAGGCTATGAGGGCACCGATCTTGGGGAAGTCCAATGCCGAGTTCCTCCCCTTGACAAGCTTCTTTATCTGGAAAAACCCTTTGGCGACAAAGAGATGTGGCAACTGGCCTTGTCTTTATGTGAGAAATGGGACCTGGACAGAGAATTCCAAAAAACCAAGACAGAACTGGAAGGCCTGGTTGCGGAAAGCAGCTTCGCCTTGATTGCAGCAACCGAGCAGTTGGAGGCGGAAATAAAAACCCGTATAAATGCAGAAGAAACATTTCGGGAGAGCGAGGAGAACTTCCGCAATACGATATTGAATAACACAGACGGCATTATAATTTTGGATAAACATGGAATCGTACGTTTCTTGAACCCGGCGGCAGAATCGATTCTTGGCAGAAAGGCTGAAAGTCTTGTTGGAGAGCCTTTCGGTTACCAAATACAGATATCGCGCGGCGAGTTAACCAAGATAGAAATTGATCGTGATAATGGAACTTTGGTTCCGGTGGAAATCCGTGTTGCGGATGTAAAGTGGGAAGGAGAGGCGGCCCATCTGGCATCGGTGAGGGATCTAACGGAGCACAGGCGAGTAAAAGATGAACTTGAACAAAGCCTTAAGGAATTACAAAAAAACATGCGGACCACTGTGCAGGCCCTGGCGCTTACGGTCGAAAGGAGAGACCATTACACAGCAGGCCATCAACAGCGTGTGGCCGATCTTTCACGTGCCATCGCCGAGGAGATGGGTGTCTCACAGGAGCAAACCGAAGGGATTTATCTGGCTGCATTCGTGCATGATATTGGAAAGATGGGCACACCAACCGAAATCCTGGTCAAACCCTATGAACTAACGGAGTTGGAATTCAAGCTGATCGAACCACACCCCCAAGTGGCCTACGAGATCTTGAAAACTATCGAATTTTCCTGGCCAATCGCCGAGATTGTTTTGCAACATCACGAAAGGCTGGATGGTTCAGGTTATCCACACGGGCTGCAAGGCAATAAGATCCTCCCGGAAGCGAGGATTCTGGGTGTTGCTGATGTGGTGGAAGCCATGGCCTCTGATCGGCCCTACCGGCCTGCCCAAGGGATTGACGCGGCTCTCGGGGAAATCCAAAAAAACAGGGACGTACTCTATGATCCTATAGTGGTCGATGCCTGTCTGAAGCTTTTTAGCGAGAAAGGATTTGGGTTTGCCACCTAATTTGAAGAAAGAAGCATCTATGTCAAGAATCTGATCACGCCAAAATGACCCTGTCATCTCCCCTGAACTTATTGAGAAGTCACTTTTTCCCCTTGACAACTTGCTTGTGTTGGCTTACGTTCGGTTCGTTCGATTTGTCCGATTCGTTTGGATTGTTCGATTCGTTCGGTAATACCTTAATATACTGTTAAGGGGGTATATCATTGTGGAAAACGATTTTTACACCATTCCCCAGGCCGCCAAAATATGCGCTGTTGCCAGGTCCACCATGTGGCAGTGGGTCAAGACCGGCAACCTGAAGGCATCGGTCACCCTTGGCGGCCGGTACAGAATTTTGAAGGAGGATCTGGAATCATTTCTGGTTGAAAAAGGGGTGTATCACCTGTCCGCAAGTCCTTCCTCAAGGGGAAGGATTCTCATTGTGGACGATGACCTTACGATTCAAGAACTCCTTAAAAAGACGCTTTCACCTCATGGCTATCAAATAGAAGTGGCTTCGGACGGTTTTGAGGCCGGTGTCAAAATAACCGAGTTCAAACCTGGCCTGGTTATCCTGGACTTGTTCATGCCGGGGATGGACGGTTTTGAGGTATGCAAGAGAATAAAGGAGAATCCGGGCGCTGCCCATACAAAGATACTCGCTATTACAGGTTATGACAGCGAAGAGAACAGGGACCGGATTATGGCGGCCGGTGCAGACGGCTATCTGGCAAAACCAGTTGAGAAGGATGACCTGCTGAGAAACATAGAAAGCCTTTTGAATGGAAAAAATGCCAAAATGAACAAACCCTGAAAGGGCATGAAAAAGTTATATGCGTTCACGGGTTCAAAGGTTCAGGCCTGCCCGCCTCGCCTGAGCGAGAGCGATGGCGGGCAGGCCTGAAT